>DVEE01000482.1 GCA_015295885.1 Leptolyngbyaceae cyanobacterium M65_K2018_010 | reverse complement strand
GGTTTCCAGCTAGATTAAGGCGGCTGCTGTTATGGGGCTGCTGGGTGAGTTGGATCGGTTGGATTTGGCTCACTGCCCCAGCTCCAGTGGGGGCCACCCAGTGGCATCTGGTGGCCTCCGAGGATCAAAACCTCCAGCAACAGTTCGTAGACCTTGACTCGATTCAAGACTTGGGGCACGGCCGGGCGCGGGTTAACAGCTACTACCTCGACCGCCGTTCCAACTCCGTGGTCAAGACCACCTACGTCACCGACTATGATTGCCCCTCTCGCCAATTTCGGGATGTGGTCGTGAATGCCCCTGAAAAACCCATGGACTGGCAGCCGCTAGGGCCAGACCCGCTTAACCGGGCGACGATGGAGTTTACCTGCGGGCAAGTGGGCTACCGCATTGCCCCCTCATCCCAGTCAAAAAATTGACGGAAATCCTCATCGCGATCGCTCAGTTGAGCCCAACTGGCGCCCTGCTGGAGCAATCGTTCGACTAGCCGAGCACAGGCGGGCCTTTCGGTAGCATAGTGCCCGGCATCGATGAGCACCAAATTGCGATCGCGCCCCTCCTGAAACTGATGAAACTTGCAGTCTGAAGTGAGATAGGCTTGAGCACCGGTTTGGGCAACCGCCTCCAAAAAGCTGGCGCCAGAGCCTCCCAACACCGCCATGCGGCTAATCCGCTGGTCCAAACGGGCCGCTGGTGAGTATAGTAGCCGGGGTGGGGTCAGAGCAACCTGAATGTTCCGGAGGAGATCCTCTAAGGAGGTGGGACTGGGTAGGTTCCCCACCCGCCCATAGCCCCAGCCCGACTGGGTTGGCACCACTGGCTCCGGTGCTTGAAGCTCAAGAACTTGGGCCAACACATCCGCTGTACCATCGGGCACTTGGTCGAAATTGGTGTGGGCACTATAAACCCCAATGCCATAGTGGATCGCTAACCGCACTATGGCACCGACCGGGTGACCCTGGGTGACCGACTTCAGGGGGGTGAAGATGAGGGGATGGTGGGCCAGAATTAAGTTAATCTCAATCCCCCGATCGCGCAGAGCCAGGGCTTCTTCCATGACCGCTAGGGTTGGAGTTAGGCAGACTAGAACGGCAGCCGGCTGGTCCAGCACCCCAGGTTCCACCTGCCACCCAGAGTTATCCCAGCTTTCTTGCCAGGCAGGGTTGGCCCAAGCTTCTAGCCAATCAATAAGTTCCCCAATGGAGGCAACCATGGCAGGATTGGGGCCTAGCTTTCTACCGCCAAGCCAATCGGGCAAGCCACCTGGGTACCCCCTAAACCACAATATCCGCCGGGGTTTTTGGCCAGATATTGTTGGTGGTAAGCTTCGGCGTAGTAAAACTCCGGCGCCTCCAGAATTTCCGTCGTGATAGCCCCATAGCCCGCCTGGGTCAGAGCTTGCTGATAGGCCTGCCGAGAAGCTTCTGCCTGCTGGCGTTGGTGATCGGAATAAACGTAGATGCCAGAACGATACTGAGTGCCCACATCATTGCCCTGGCGCATCCCCTGGGTAGGATCGTGGTTTTCCCAGAAAATCTTGAGCAACTGTTCGTAACTTACGACCTGGGGGTCAAATACAACCCGCACTACTTCATTGTGGCCGGTGAGATTGGAGCAAACCTCCTGATAGGTGGGATTTGGGGTATAACCGGCGGCGTAGCCCACAGCGGTTGAGTAAACTCCCTGCTGTTGCCAGAATTTACGCTCAGCCCCCCAAAAACAGCCCATACCAAACATGGCCAGCTCCATGCCAGCGGGGAAAGGGGGCTTGAGGGCATGACCGTTGACGTAGTGCTGATCGGGCACGGGCATGGAGGTGGACCGTCCAGGTAGGGCCTCACTGGGGGTGGGCAGTTCAGTTTTTTTGCCTTTGCCTAAACCAAAGAAAACCATAAACAATCTCTGCAACGGTAGCTAAGCGGTATACGTTCACTATAGGCTAACTTTCTGAGCTAGGGCTGAGTCGGCTGGCAACTTCTAAGCTTGATTACAAAGGGCTGGCAGACTAACCTCTTTGATTTAAAACCAAAGGGTAATCTGGTGCCATGATCGGGAGATCGGCCATGAAAATTACGACCTCTGCCTTTGCTGATAGTGGGTTAATTCCTTCCCGGTATACCTGTGATGGCGCGGATCTCTCACCGCCCCTGGCCTGGCAAGCCAGTCCTGCCGGGAGCCAGAGTTTTGCCTTGATTTGTGATGACCCCGATGCCCCAGGCGGGATCTTCGTCCACTGGGTGATATACGATTTGCCAGCTCACCTCGCGGCCCTCCCCGAGGGCGTCCCCGCTGCCCCCAGCCTGGCTGCGGGAGGCCACCAAGGCCGCAATGATTTTGGCAAAATGGGCTACGGTGGTCCTTGCCCGCCGGCGGGCACCCACCGCTACTACTTTAAGCTCTATGCCCTCGATCGATATCTCAATTTGCCGTCGGGGGCCACTAAGGCCCAGCTGGAACAGGCCATGGTTGGACATGTGCTGGCGACAGCTGAGGTGATGGGCCGTTATCAGCGGCAACCGAGATGAGTCAATCCTGGGCTGAGCCACCGCATCTACCCTTGGAGGGGGCTGACTGCCCTAGCCCTAGCCATTCTGCGACTGGCTAGGGCCTAGGGAGGGGAAACTATCCAACCCTTGAGGGCGATCGCAACCAGGCCCACCATGAGCCAAACCAATACAGCTTGCCGGGTTAAGTTCAGGGCTCGGCGAATCCGCTGGGGAGTAATCGGATAAATTGGATCCCCTAGCAAGGGCTTAGACTTCACCTGACCGCGATACTGATTCCTGCCTCCCAGTTGCACGCCCAGGGCCGCCGCATAGGCACATTGACTCCAACCGGCATTGGGGCTGGGGTCAGCCGCCGCATCCCGACAGCAGAGCTGCCAGACTCGCCCTGGCTGACCCGATAGACCCGCAATCGTGATGACGGTAAGCCGGCAGGGGAGCCAAGTGAGACCATCCTCAAGGCGAGCGCTAAACCAACCCAGGTGAGTGTAGGGAGGGTCGCGGTAGCCAATCATCGAATCTAGGGTACTCGCAGCCTTGTAGGCCAGGGTGAGAGGGACTGGGCCTAGGGGCCCAAGCAGGGTGCCTAGGAGCGCATAGAATAGGGGAGCTAAAACCCCATCGGTAGCATTTTCGCTGACGGTTTCCATGACGGCGCGCAGAATTTCCGCTGCTTCTAAGGTCTCAGTATCCCGTCCAACATAAAGGCGCAGGCGCGCCCTTGCTTCAGCCATATCTCCGTTTTGCCAGGGTACCAGGACCTCTTCGGCGGCCCGCCGCAAGCTACGTCCTGCCAGGCAGCTGGCGAGGAGGATCACTTCGCAGGCCAGACCCAAAATGGGATGAACTCCCCTGGCCAGGGAGAGAGCCCCCCAGGCCAGTAACCCACTGCCTAGGATCACCCCCAAACCCAGTAGAATCCCCAGACCCCGTTCTGCCCAGGTCGGTAGGTGGCCCTTTAGGATGCCCTTGCGGCCCCAGGCAATCACAACTCCCATAGCCTGAACCGGGTGAGGCCAACCCCAGGGGTCACCCAACCACCAATCCAAGCCGGCCGCCAGTACCAGCACCAGCCCCCGCTCAAACCATATAGCTGACATCATCTCCCTGGGCCGCTTGCCAACTGCGGGCATCAAAGTACAAATCTTCCAGGGAAATACTATAAAGAGCTTCTTTGAGTTTGTGGGACAGACGATGCCACACCGCAAAGGTCACCCAGTCTTCCGCCTGATCCGTCTGGGGGGTATGGCGAGGTAGGGGGTCAATAGTTTCCCCTACGGCTTCTAAAATTTGGCCAAGGAATATTTGTCTTGGGGGCCGCGCTAACCGATAGCCCCCCTGAGGACCCCGCACCGATTCCACAATACCCGCTCGCCGCAAATCTATGAGCAGTTTTTCTAGATAGGGAGAAGGGAGAGATTGGCGAGTGGCAATCCTACTTACTGATACGGCTTTATGGGCAGGTTCAAGGGCCAAGTCAAGCAGGGCTTTGACACTGTAATGACCGCGAGTCGTCAATTTCATAGTATCAGCCTAGCATTGCGGTCGTGCCCAAAAAAAGAATGCAATTTTTTGGGGGGCTGTAGTATCATTTGGCATGTTGTCATTACCCATGATTCAGTAGATAACCATCTACCTGAGTTAAAAAAAAGAAACCTAAAGCTGTTGTAAACGAGATTGAAGTTAATGGCTACAAACACCAAGGTAAAACCCCTGACCGGCCCAGAGCTAGTTCAAAAAGTGAAAGAATTGGAATCCCTCAGCAAAGAGGAAAAGGCAAAGGCCTGTGGTTACTACAGCTTGACGCCGTCGGGCAAACCTCGGGTGAATATGATGAAGTTCATGAATGCCTTGATTGAAGCGGAGGGCATTCACTTGGATAGCAACCAAAACGGCAATGGGCGCGGTGGACGAAGTGCCAGCTACAAAATTACAGTTCAATCTAATGGCAACCTTTTGATTGGTTCTGCTTATACTAAGCAGATGGGTCTCAAGCCAGGCGACGAGTTTGAAATTTCCCTAGGGCGCAAGCATATTCGACTCACGCAGTTGGGTAGTGGAGAGCCGGATCAAGCTGAAGAGGTTTAAGGTTGGCAACGGCTGCGGGCTTAGCTTGCCAATCCCTGGCGCTGGTCCAGTGACTACTCCAGGCCGGGATACCTGATAGGTTCTAGGGGTCTGGCTGATCCGGCCTGAGGTTGATAGACCCGGCTTTTTCAGTGGAAAAGTTCACAGTAAGGTCCAGAAGTCGAAGCTTGGTTACAGGTATTGGGCTGGATAACCGAAGGGTTTAACGCTTGTTATTCTACCCTGGCCAAGCCAAATGTCTTGGGCCTGATCACCCGGTTAAGTTTGGTGAACCCAAGCCTCACTGAGTTTCCCGTAGGTGACATATACTACTGACCTTAAAGCCCAGGGAGTTTCAAGTCGTTGGTTAGATTTTCGGGGGCAATCTAGTGAACTTTCCGATTGTTTTAGATATTGCGCTAGGGCTAGTCTTTATCTTCTTTGTGCTGAGCCTTTTAGCCAGCGAGTTACAGGAGATTATCGGTACCCTCCTGCAGTGGCGAGCTGAGCATCTGAAACAGTCCATAGAGGTGCTCTTGGCCGGCAACGATCGGGATAAGGACGCAGCAGCCCAAGCCCTGGCAGATTCCCTCTATGAGAGTCCCTGGATCCGTAGTTTGGATCAAGAGGCTAAGGGGAGAATCGCCCGTTCCTTTCGCGGTATTTCCCACCTGATTGGCCGCATTTATCGGGCCATTACCGGTACTCGCAATGTTTTTGGGAAAGGCAAAACTAGCGGACCTTCCTATATTCCCTCCGAGGCGTTTGCCAATAGCCTCTTAGAGCGCATGCAACTGGGTCGTTTGTGGCAGGTGCTAGCGGACGATCGCGTCACCACCTTTGCCTCCGAGAAAATTTTGCTGCCGGTGAGCAATATCCTCAGTGATCTGAAGGCTAGCACTGGTAATGAGTTTTTGCTGAATGGGGAATTTCAACAACTGGAGCAATCGGTCCATCAGGTCATTGCCGATTTCAGTTCAGGGGCGGTATCCCTCTCGGACAGCCTGGACCGCTTGGTCCATAAGTTGGAGGATTTTACCCTGATGGCGGAGGATGTTTTGCCCGATGGACATCCGCTGACGGAAACTTTTTTGCGCCGCTTAACCTACATCAAGCGGGGTTTAGCCAGTACGGACACCGAGCGGGTGGCCTTGCTGAATAAATTACGCCCCAATGTAGTGAGCTTGTTGGATGTTTTTGACCGTGACAGCCCCACCTTTCAGGATTTGAGTCACCTGGCAGAGCAAGGTAATCCGACTGCTCAGGCGCTGGTGGAACGCCTGGGGAAAGCCACCATCACCCCTGCTTTGCGCTCGAGCTTGGCCGCCATTGCCCGGAAGGTGGAAATCACTACTGAGAAATCCTTCAATGAAATCGAGCAGTTTGGCTACGAAATTGAGAAGTGGTTTAACCGTGGCATGGAGCGTGCCACGGGGGTTTATAAGCGCAATGCCAAGGCTGTGGCCCTGATTATCGGTATAGCTACAGCCATTTCCATCAATGCGGATTCCTTTCATATTGCGACCCGACTAGCCAAGGATTCGGTACTCCGCAGTTCTATTACCCAAACCGCGGAACAATTGGGAGGTGAAACTACAGGGGATCTCAATCAAAACTTGACCCAGGTCCAGGCGGCTGTGGATCAGGCTTTATCTAAGATTCCCTTTCCCCTGGGCTATAACGACGTGGTGGTGAAGCAGCAATTAGCGGCGGAGGAAGACTGGCCCATTCCCTTGGTGCAACGGCGATTTCTGGGTTGGTTAGTGAGTGGGTTTGCCATTTCCATGGGTTCAACCTTTTGGTTTAATGTGCTGAGGAAAGTCGTGAATATCCGCAATTCCGGTGACCAGGGAGATTAAGGGCTTGCACAACCATCCTCCCCCTGGGATGGGCGATCCGCTGATGGCCAGGGAATATCGTTGCCTCAGGACGGTGAATCTCTATAAGACCCCGGCCCTGGCAGGACTAGTGACCCAGGCGGCAGCCGGGCGTCATCTGCGCCTAGGGATTGGCGATGCTGGCCGGGAACCGGGCCAACCTAAACCCACTGGCCTGCTGGTTTGCCTCTGCGAAGACGGCTACCCTGGGTGGATTGGGCTAAGCGATTTCAAGGCTTTGGAGCCGGCCTCTGCCCCATACCAACCCGTAGTTTTAGATCGCCCGGCCATTGTCGCGCGGTTGCCCCAGGTGATCGCCTATGCCCAGCGGGCGATGGAGCAACCCAACTGCTACCTCTGGGGGGGAACTGTAGGCCCGAATTATGATTGCTCGGGTCTGGTGCAAACGGCCTTTGCGGCGGCCGGGATTCGCCTACCCCGGGATTCCTACCAGCAGGAGGCGTTTACCCAGCCGCTGGATTGGGCTGAGCTAGAGCCTGGGGATTTAGTCTTTTTTGGTACTCCGGAACGCACGACCCATGTCGGCCTTTACCTGGGAGAGGGACGCTACATCCATAGTTCCGGTCGGGATCAGGGGCGTAACGGCATTGGCATTGACTCGCTGGCGGATTCATCGGATCCCATCAGTCAGGCCTATCAGCGACAGTTGCGACGACCTGGGCGGGTCATGTCCAGCTATTGTCCCCCTGAGCTATAGTCCAGAGCAGGGACCTGAACCCTTGCCTAGGGGATGGGGAGATGCCCGCTGGCTCAGCCTCGAGCCCCATGCCTAGAGGAAAATGATCCCGTGCTGACTGCTCTAAGGGTCTGGTTGTCTAGACTGAAGCCCTATGTTCGTTGGGGTGTGCTGGCCGCTGCGATCGCCTTTTTAGGTCGCACGGTGGCCCTCCACTGGGCTGAGGTCACGGCTACCCGACTGACCCCCGTGGGGCTAGGGCGGTTGGGGTTGGGCTTGGGGGTCACGCTCATGGCCCATAGCTGGTCCGGTTGGGTCTGGGGCTGGCTGCTGCAGGCCTTGCAGCAACCTGTCCAGGGTCATTGGAGCACCCGAGTTTATCTACAAACCAACCTATGGAAATACCTGCCTGGCAATGTTTGGCATTTCTACGGGCGATTACGAGCCCTCCGGGGGATTGGAGTGCCCCCTAGCCCTGCCGTAATGGGTGTGGTTCTAGAGCCGATACTGATGGCGGTGGCGGCCTTAATTTTGGGCCTAGTAAGCCCTACTCGCTATTGGCCCTGGCAGCTTGTCCTATTAGGGCTGATTCTGGTAGGAATCCGGCCACGCTGGCTGAACCCGTTAATCCAGCGTCTGGGGCGGGCTAAGACCCAGGATGATCGGGGGACCACGGTGCTGCCCTCCGTGGGGCTCCAGGGCTATCCCCTCAAACCTTTATTGGGAGAGCTAGGCTTTGTGCTGCTGCGGGGACTGGGGTTTGGATTGGTGGTGAGCGCTGTTAGCCCCCTACCAGGGCATCTTTGGCCATCGGTCGTGAGTCTGTTTAGCCTGGCTTGGCTAGCGGGGTTGGTGGTACCGGGGGCACCGGGGGGATTGGGGGTGTTTGAGGCGATCGCGGTTACCCTATTAGAAGGCATGCTGTCTGCTGGAGTGGTGCTTAGTGCCGTGGCCCTATACCGGCTGGTGAGTACCCTGGCCGAGGCGTTAGGGGCTGGCCTGGCCTGGCTGGTAGAGCGGCTCAGGTAGATGTCCTCAGCTCCGATACCGTCCTACTACGATGACCTCAACGACGATTCCCCCTAACGTCCCAGCCTCCTCCGAGCAGCTGGTCCCCGCCCTCGATCTCTCGGTAGTGGTGCCTATCTACAACGAGTACGATAGTCTGCCCGTTTTGATTGAAGCCATTAGCCAGGTGCTGGATAGGCAGGCCCTGACCTACGAAATTTTATGTGTCGATGATGGCTCCACCGATGGCTCAGGGGATCGCCTGCGGCAGCTCGCCCAACACCATGCCCAGTTGCGGGGCATCTTGCTGCGCCGTAACTACGGCCAAACAGCGGCGATGGCCGCCGGCTTTGACCATGCCCAGGGCCTCGTCATTATCACCATGGATGGAGATTTGCAGAACGACCCGGCGGATATTCCCCGGTTGCTAGCCCGCTTGAACGAGGGCTATGACCTGGTAAGCGGCTGGCGCAAGGACCGCCAGGACAACACGCTAACCCGGTTAATTCCATCGAAAATAGCTAACTGGTTGATTGGCCGAGTCACCGGGGTCAACTTACACGACTACGGCTGTTCCCTCAAGGCCTATCGGGCTGAGGTCATTCACGATATGAACCTGTACGGTGAACTGCATCGGTTTTTACCCGCCCTAGCCTTCATCGAGGGGGCCCGCATCACCGAAATAGCGGTTAACCATTACCCCCGCCGGTTTGGCACCAGCAAGTACGGCCTGGGCCGCACCCTGCGGGTGGTGATGGATCTGTTGACGGTCTACTTCATGAAAAAATTTCTCACCAAGCCCATGCACATTTTCGGCACCCTGGGATTGGTATCCATGGCAGTCGGCATAGGTATTGGGATTTATCTCACCCTGGTTAAGTTTCTGGCCGACCAGGACATTGGTGATCGGCCCCTGCTGGTGTTAGCTGTGGTGCTCTTGCTGGCAGGCATTCAACTGTTTAGTTTTGGTCTGCTGGCTGAGTTGATGATGCGTACCTACCACGAGTCCCAACAACGGCCCATTTACCGAGTCCGGGAAGTCGTAGAGTCAGGACTACCGTGATGATGTCTCCCGTGGCCAGGGGGGCGCGACTTTTCAACTACCGTTTCGTCCTTGCCTCCGGCACCGGCATCTCGACCCGTTGGGGGCGGCCTTGAACCTCGCTGAGAAGAGCCGCTGCTGACTGTTCCATCGTTCGGCTGTCGGTCTATGACCTGGAAACGGAAGATATCGACCTGACCCGGGAGGATAGGCCGATGGCGTTGCAGGCCACCCGCCCAGGCTTGGGCAGATTGGCTGGGCGAGGCTGAATTGTAGGGCCTGGAGTCCCCCGTACTGGCGAGCTGAGGAATAGGATGACTCAAATATATGCCAGCCTCGCCCTTCCTTGAGATTGCTCAATGCATTTGCGAAGTAAATGCATTGGCAATTTGAATATACAAAAAACTAATCGAACAGTTTTGAGATTGACATTTTACAAATCTTACCCTTCTGGGCAACCATTGGGATATCAACATCCTGAACTTAATAAGGATAGATATTACCCATGGTTGTCTCCTCTGGTTTGCGTTTGGATTCCCCTCAGGCCGCTCGGCTGAGTGTGCAGGTGGCCGCCATTGCCCCAGACTCAACGGCCCTGCGCTGCTTGGATTGGGACCGCGATCGCTTCGACATTGAGTTTGAGTTGCGCAATGGCACCACCTACAACTCGTTTCTGCTGAAAGGCGAGAAAATTGCCCTGATCGATACCGCCCACGCCAAGTTCAGCGATCTTTACTTCCATGAACTGAGGCAACAGGTGGATCTGGAGCAGATCGACTACTTGATTGTGAATCACACCGAGCCCGACCACAGTGGGCTGATTGCCGATTTGTTGGCGGTAGCGCCCCAGATCACGGTGGTGGCCTCAAAGGTGGCGATGCAGTTTTTGCAGAACCAGATCCATCGACCCTTGGCAGCCCAGATAGTGAAAAGTGGCGATCGCCTCGATCTAGGTCGCGGCCACGAGTTGGAGTTCATCTCGGCCCCCAACCTGCACTGGCCCGACACCATCTTAACCTACGACCACGGCACCCAGGTGCTCTATACCTGCGATGTGCTGGGCCTGCACTACTGCGACGACACCCTCTACGACGAGCAGCCCACCCGGCTGGAGGCCGACTTTCAGCTCTACTACGACTGTCTGATGGCCCCCAATGCCCGTTCCGTACTAGCGGCTCTACGGCGAATTGAGCCCCTACCCATTGCCCAGGTCGCCACTGGCCATGGCCCGCTGCTGCGGCACCACCTGGCGGACTGGCGCGATCGCTACCGCACCTGGAGCGAGGCCCAGGCCCAAACCACCCCCTTTGTGGCCCTGTTCTACGCCGGGGACTACGGCCATAGTGATCGCCTGGTGCAGGCCATCGGTCAGGGGATCCTCAAAACCGGCCTGGCGGTGGAACTGGTGGACTTTTTAGAAACCGACATCCCCACGGTGCGGGAGTTGGCCACCAGTGCCGCTGGCTTAGTCGTGGGTATGCCGCCCCAGGATCGCCCGGAGTTGGCTCCTCTCCTCAGCACCCTGCTGACCGCCGCCCACCCCGGCCAAACCATTGGTCTGTTTGAAACCGGCGGGGGTCAAGACGAACCGATTTTTCCCCTGCGTAACCGTTGCCAGGAGTTGGGCCTCACCCTTGGCTTTGAGCCCATTGCCATCAAGGCCGAACCCACGGCCGCCACCGACAAGCTCTGCGAAGAGGCGGGCACCGACCTGGGCCAGCGGATTCAGGCCCAGGCAGCCACCGGGCCGCGCCAGCGACCCGACTCAGCCCTAGCTACGGGTCTCGATCAAGCCCTAGGACGGCTCAGTACCGGGCTCTATGTCTTGACCGCCCAGCGGGGCGAGGTTAGCGGCGCCATGCTGGCCTCCTGGGTGATGCAGACGGGCACCCAGCCGCCAGGGTTAGCCATTGCCGTGGCGAAGGACCGGGCGATCGAATCGCTGCTGGGCTGGGGCGATACCTTTGTGCTGAATGTGCTGGAGGAAGGCCAGAGCCAGCGGTTGATCAAGCACTTTCTGAAACGGTTCCCGCCGGGGGCGGATCGCTTTGCGGGGGTGGCCACCTGCCCTGCCCCGAATGGTTCGCCGGTTTTGGCGGCAGCCCTGGCCTACCTGGAGTGTACGGTCACCCACCGGCTGGAGGCCCACGATCACTGGATTGTCTGTGCCACTGCCGGGGCCGGACGAGTGGCCAAGCCCCATGGCCTGACGGCGGTGCACTATCGCAACAGCGGTAGTCACTACTAGATGGCATCCTAGCTGGGTGCAAGACTCCCAGTGGATGTCTTCCATTTTCTTTCGCTTACCCCGCAGAGGTGAGTGGGGATCTGACGATGCTTTTCATCACTACTTAATGAGGCCATTCCTATGCAACATGTCTCTAGTTCTTCCTCTCGCTGGCTCGCCGGGTTCAACGGTAATGTGGTGGTGCGCCTGCTGGAAACGGTCCAAGACTTGATTGTGATTTCCCTATGCATCGGGCTGTTTAGCTTCATGGTGATGCAGCTGCGTGAGATGTTCCTGTCGCTGCTGCCGCCGCTCAATTTTCCCCAGGTGACGGCCGATATTCTGTTTCTGCTGATTCTGGTGGAACTGTTTCGCCTGCTGATTATCTATCTCCAGGAGCATCGGGTTTCCATTGGGGTGGCGGTCGAGGTTTC
>DVEE01000049.1 GCA_015295885.1 Leptolyngbyaceae cyanobacterium M65_K2018_010 | reverse complement strand
CACCCATCACAATGAAGCCTAAACCCGCCAGCCGCAGGGGTGGAATCACCTCTTTAAACACCCAATAGCCAATCAGCACAGAGGTGACGTAAATGAGCGAGTTGGCCGGGGCTGCTACGCTAAGTTTGACGCGAGTGAGGAGCAAAATGTAAGCCACCGCCCCGATACCGTAGGCGGCCAGACCCGCTAGGAGATAGGGGGTAGAGGCAATTTTTAACACATGGGCCAAAACATTTTCGCCGGTAACCTTACCCAATTGCATCGCCCCTAATTTAAGAAAGAGCTGGCCAAAGCTGCTGGCCACCACGGCAACGAGTAAAAGCCCAACTTCCTGGATCGTCACGCCCCTATCCTCACGGTTACCATCGGGCTAGCCCAGATAGGCAGCCATAGCCGGGATCATACTCGATGGCTGGCCGCGGGGAAAGTCTCTCCACAGTAAACCAGCGAAAATGAAAATCATAACCTGCAGACCCTAACCCGGTCTCTGCCCTTTGACCCCTGGCCACCTCTGATTGACTTTATGCTCGACCAGGCACCGTCACCACCCCAGGTCATACATCCTAACTATGCTTGCATTTATCATTGCTGCTTGGCTACAGTCTGGTGTGGGCTTTGACAGCCTGGCTATGGTAAGTTAGCGATCTAGATTGAGAACAAAGCCCCGCCCTAGGCCTAGATGCCACCTGAGTAGCCCTTCCCAGTTCATCGGTAGCCTGAACACCCCGGCTAAGCGGTGATTACCACCGATGGCATGGTCGGCCTAGTCTAGGCCGCTAGACCGAACGGCTGACCTCGATTTCATTTAGCGGCGGCGATAGTTCTTGCCCCTGCCTACCTCCAGCGCATCGGATCGCCATGAAATCTATCATTTCGGTTCCCCTACCCGATCACCCCTACGATGTGGTGGTGGCCACGGATGGTTTGGCCTTCCTGGGACCCTGGCTGGCGGATCCCGCCACCCTGCGAGTCAAGCCCGGACAGAAGCTGTTACTGGTATCCAACCCTGCCATCTTTAAGCACTACGGCGAACGGGTGATCGCTTCCCTAGCAGAAGCTGGCTATGCTGTACAAACCTGTCTGCTGCCAGCCGGAGAGCGCTACAAAACTCTAAAATCCATCCAAAAAATCTACGACGCCGCCCTGGCCTTTCGCCTAGAGCGGCAATCGGCCCTGGTGGCCCTGGGAGGAGGCGTAATTGGCGATATGACCGGCTTTGCCGCCGCAACTTGGCTCCGGGGAGTGCGGTTTATCCAGGTGCCGACTTCCCTGCTAGCCATGGTGGATGCTTCGATTGGGGGCAAAACCGGCGTCAACCATCCCCAGGGCAAAAACTTAATTGGGGCCTTTCACCAGCCCCAGTTGGTATTAATCGATCCAACGGTGCTCAAAACCCTGCCCCCTAGGGAATTTCGGGCGGGCATGGCGGAGGTGATTAAATACGGCGTGATTTGGGATACAGCCCTGTTTGAGGCCCTAGAAGCTTCAGAACGCCTAGATCACTTTCGCTATGTCAGTGAGGAGCTTCTACACACCATCCTGACCCGCTCCTGTCAGGCTAAGGCAGAGGTGGTGGCCCAGGATGAAAAGGAAGCCGGATTGCGGGCCATTTTGAACTATGGACACACCATTGGCCATGGCCTAGAAAGCCTGACCCGCTATCGGGGAGTCAACCACGGTGAGGCCGTGGCCATAGGCATGGTGGCCGCGGGGCATATGGCCACGGCCAGGGGCTTGTGGACGGAGGCAGAGGCTTTGCGTCAACTAGCTCTGATCAGAAAGGCTGGATTACCAACCCAGTTGCCCGAGGGGTTAGATGTAGAGGCTCTGCTGATTACCCTGCAAGGAGATAAAAAGGTGGACCAGGGCCGAGTCCGGTTTATCCTGCCCCAGGGCCTTGGTGCGGCCTTTGTCTGTGGGGACCTTAGCCGGGAGGAAGTTCTGGCTGCCCTACGTCGGATGCTCTAGGGAAAGATGCCGAGAACATGGAGATGGGAGGCTCAAGGCCAGCTCCAATCTATCCCCCAGAGATCTATCCCCGAGAGATCTACCCACCAGAGATCTATCCCCCAGAGATCTATCCCCCAGAGAAAGGAGAACCCCGTTGATAACTAAGGAACTCATCCTGTGGTTGGTGGTAGTGCTAGGGATCCTGGGTTTTGGCATGGGGTCTATGCTTTGGGCCTATCGTCGGCCTTGGAGGGCTAGGAGGTTATGGGTGGAACCGGTGGAGGTGCCGTCGGTGCCCCTAGGCGATCGCACCAGAGATCAGTTTTTACGGGGTTGCCAGGCCTACCGCCAGGGACAGTACGCCCGGGCCCTAGCCCAATTTACTGCCGTGGTGGAGTCAGAACCGGCCTGTGCTGAGGCTGTTTACAACTATGGCTTGGCCTGTGCCAATCTGGGTAACGATGGCTTGGCCGTACAAGCCCTGGTCAAAGCCAGTGACCTCTACGCGGCCCAGGACAGCAAAGCTGGGTTGGATCAGGTGAAGCAGACCCTAGCACAATTGGCGGCCCAGCCAGGACAAGCGGGGGCGGTGGAGCAAACCCGTGCCTAAGCAGCGTCTGGATGTTTTGCTGGTAGAGCGGGGCCTGTGCGCCTCTCGCCAGCAGGCTCAGCGCTTGATTCAAGCGGGGGAAGTGCGGGTCAACCAGGCCGTGGTCGATAAGCCCGGGGCCACCATTGCGGAGGATGCTGACATTCTCGTCCGGGAAAAGGCACCCTTTGTCTCGCGGGGAGGGGAGAAGCTCGCTAAGGCTCTGGCGGAATTCCGGATTGAGGTGGCGGGTCGGGTGGCCCTGGATGGAGGAATCTCCACCGGAGGGTTTACGGATTGTTTGCTGCAGGCCGGAGCGCGGCGAGTCTATGGCATCGATGTGGGCTACGGCCAGGTAGCCTGGTCCCTGCGGCAGGATGACCGGGTAGTTCTGCGGGAACGCACCAACCTGCGCCACCTGCGCCCAGAGGAACTCTATGGTCCCCAGGATCCCAGACCTGACCTAGGGGTTATGGATGTGTCGTTTATTTCCCTCACTAAGGTTTTGCCGGCCCTTTGGACCCTGCTGGTGCCGCCGCGGGAGGTGGTACTGCTGGTTAAGCCTCAGTTTGAGGTGGGGCGCGATCGCATCGGTAAAAAAGGGGTGGTGCGCGACCCAGGGCATCAGGCCGAAGCCATTAGCAAAGTGCTGGATGGGGCCTTGGCCCTCGGCTGGCAGTATCGAGGTTTAACCTGGTCACCGCTGGTAGGGCCCGCGGGCAATATCGAATACCTACTCTGGTTAATCGCCCCCGAGCCCCAGGGTAATCAGGATCCTCCGTCAGACTGGGCCCCGCCCACCCCCACCCCGTCCCGGGCTGACATTGAGCAGTTCACCCTGGCCGCCCAGGGTGAGTTGGGGGGCACCTCCTAGCTCTGCAGAGCCTGGGCCAGGGCATCCCCATCCAGACTGTGACCAATGAAGACCAACCGAGTTTGGCGAGGTTCGGTGGGTTGCCAGGGGCGATCGTAAAAGTGATCAAACCGCTGGCCCACCCCCTGCAGGACCAGCCGCATAGCCTTGTGGGGAACGGCTACAAAGCCTTTGATGCGATAAATGTCCTGCTGGTGCCCAAGAGCTTGCAATCGTTCAACCAGGGCCTTAGGCTCAAAGGTTTGGTTGAGCTCTAGGTATACCGAGTTGATATCGTCATCGTGGTCGTGGTCTTCTTCGTGATCGTGGTGGCTGGGGCGCTGGGCAAGATGATCCTCTACGGCGGCGTTGAAGCCCAATAACACCTGCGGATCAATTTGACCGTGGTGGCAGGGAACCACCTTCACCCCCGCTGGGGCCTGTTGTTGCAGCCATTGCTGAACGCGATCGCGACTCTCCTCGGCCATCCCATCGGTCTTAGTTAGCAGTACCAGATCGGCACAGGCCAGTTGATCCTCAAATAGCTCTTCAAGGGGGGTTTCGTGGTCCAGGCTATCATCGGCTTGCCGCTGGGCTTCCAGAGCCTCTAGGTCCCCTACCATCTGGCCCTGGGCCAGGGCTACCCCATCTACCACGGTGATTACCCCATCCACCGTAGCGCCGGTGCGGATTTCGGGCCAGCGAAAGGCCTGCACCAGGGGCTTGGGCAGGGCCAGGCCAGAGGTTTCAATCAAAATACAGTCAATCTCCCCCCGCCGTTGCAGGAGTTCCTGCATGGTGGGTAGAAATTCCTCCTGCACCGTGCAGCACAGGCAACCGTTGGCCAGCTCGACGATATTCACCGAGGGATTGCTGGCATCCTCTGCGTCACAGACCTGGCAGGATCGCAGCAATTCACCGTCAATCCCAACTTCGCCAAATTCGTTGACCAGTACGGCAATGCGACGCCCCTGGTTATTTTTCAGGAGATGGCGCACCAGAGTGGTTTTACCAGAGCCGAGAAAGCCGGTGACAACGGTAACAGGGATTTTATGCATGGCAGCATCCTAGCAACATCAGGAGTAGGGCAGGGCCCAGAGCCTTTAGCCCTGGGTTGGCAGGGGGGGCAGCACGAAGGCCGTGGTGGTTTGGACTAGAGCGGGCCGATCCCGATAAGGAACACGGCCATCCAGACTATCGGTATACTGCTGACAAAATTCCGCTAGCGCTAGGGCGGTTCCCGTGGCCGGAACTTGACTGAGGATAAAGGTCAGCTTGCCTGGGGCGGCGAAACTGACATTGCAGGGCTGGCTGCATCCGGCCATGCAACGAAGCGGGGTCAAATTCACGGAATGCTCAAGGTCACGGGCTTGCAGTTCTGCCTGCAGGGTCTGAATCAAAAATTCTCCACCCGAGAGGCCGTTGCGACTGGCTTCCGTTGGAGAAAATCGGCAGAGGGAACAAACAAATAGCGTAGTTTGGGGCATTAACCTAGGGTGGATGGGTGACATCGGCCAGAAATATTTTTTCCTGGCCTGGAGGGGTGATCGACCCGGGCTGGACCGGTCGATTACAGGGAAACTCTGCGGAGGGTTGATCCGCCTCGATGACAGCCGCTCAGGGCTAGCCGGGATGACCAGCCAGGACAACTCCCCCGCCTTAGGGCAAGGGGCAGGTCGGCTGACCGCAGCAACTGAGTAAGGGCTAAGGGATTAGGGCAAGCGGCCGGGTGAAGGGCACCCCTGCAAGGCTGAAGCGAAAGGGTGTAGGGGCGATCGCCAACACGCTAGGTCTAAGGTCGTCATCATCCGTACCTCGCAGATGGTGGATTAGGTAGGTCACTGGCGGGCATTCTGACTGGGACCGTTGGGAAACTGTTGAGTTGGGCCAACCCGAGACGGCCCTAAGCCAAAACCCCAAGATCCTTCACAGCTGCGGTACAGCGGCAGATTTGCACTGCGCTTTCCCCGTTGCCTCTAGCGGCTGACCCCCGCTAGAACCAATGGCACCTAGTATCCTAGCACCCGGGCTAGGCGTCGATCCGACGCTTAATTTATTGTTTCCATGAACAAAAGCACTACATTTAAAGTCTTGATGGTCAACTTGTTCAGGGTAAGCAACCCAACTTTAACGTCGCCCTATGTCCACCGATCATTTTTCTGCCCCCCTGCGGAGTCCTCGCCCCCGTCTAGGCCCTGGGATTACCCTGGTCACCACCCTGCTGACGGCGATGGTGATCCTCTCCGCTGGCTGCGCCGCGACCGGCACCCCCCCCCTGGCCGAACCCGCTGAACCGCAGATGTCCCAGGCCTCTCCCCCGGGCCCGAGGGCAACCGTTGGCGTCCCTCGGGGTCAACAGTTGCCGATTACCGCCAGGACAATGCTAGGGGGCCAGGAAATCTTGCTAGAGGTGGCCAACACCCCCGAACAGCAATCCCTGGGCCTGATGTACCGCGACCCCCTGCCCGACAACCGCGGCATGCTGTTTCCCCTGGATCGTCCCCGTCCCGTTACCTTTTGGATGAAGAATGTGCCCGTGCCCCTGGACATGGTGTTTATCTACCAGGGCACGATCCGAGAGATCCTGGCCGAGGTGCCCCCCTGCCCTGGGGATCCCTGTCCCACCTATGGTCCCGGCAGGCAACCCATCGACCAGGTGCTAGAGCTACGAGCGGGTCGGGCCGCCGAGCTGGGGCTATCCTTGGGCGATCGGGTCGAGATTGAACCAGTGGAAGCGGAGTAGTTGGGGCAGGTCAAAATTCAAAATTTGAAGTTCAAACACTGGAACCCGCTGGCTAGTCAGCTCTCGACGATCCGTTCCCCAGTCACCTGGGTCGTTGAAGGCTATGGGAAAAGCCCGTTAATAAATCCAGGGAATTAGCTTCTTCACCCGCTGACGGTAGTCGGCGTAGTCGGGATAACGTTCTTGCAACCAGATTTCTTCCTTGGAGGCTTTGGCATTCAGCACCAGGAATAGGGCGAAGCAAATCCCCAGATGGCTGAGGCTGAGCTTGGCCAGGCTGAGGGCAAAGGTGCCTAAAATGAGCCCACTGTAAAGGCTATGGCGCACCCAACCGTAAACCCCAGTCTGCACCAATTCACCCCCTTCGCGGGGGTAGGGCAACGGGGTGAGGTTAGAGCCCAGATCCAGCAGCCCCTTGCCAATCAGAACGAGCGCCAAGAGGGCGATTGCTCCGGCTCCCCCCCTCAGCCCATACTGGGCAGCGGGGGGCAACCGAGTCAGGGCGGGGGGAACGTAAGCGGGTATGAGGACAAACCCCAACAATAGGATGATCTGGGCCAGGAACCAATATTCCCCCTTCTGTCCCTTCCAACTATCGGCCGTGAAGCCCCATTGCTTGAGCCATTCCATGGGATTACTTGTAATGTGTCAACCTCTACTGTAGGGTAAGGGCGAGCCAGCTTGGCCGCAGGCATCGGAGGTGGGCGCGAAGCTGGCAGAGCTGGGACTGAGCCCGGTCCTAAGGTCTCCTGCTGTGATACAACCAGGGTGGTTTTGTATCCGGTCGATCCCTATGACCCTACGCATTGGCAACGGTTACGATATTCACCGCCTGGTGGCGGGTCGCCCCCTGATTCTAGGGGGGGTAAACATTCCCTACGAGTTTGGGCTAGAGGGCCATAGTGATGCAGACGTGCTGACCCACGCCATCATGGATGCCCTGCTCGGGGCCCTCAGCCTAGGGGATATTGGCCTCTATTTTCCCCCCGGTGATCCCCAGTGGGCAGGGGCCGATAGTCTTAAGTTGTTGGCCCAGGTGCATGGTATGGTCCAGGAGCGAGGCTGGAGGATCAGCAATATTGACTCGGTGATCGTAGCTGAACAGCCCAAGCTCAAGCCCCACATTCAGGCCATGCGATCGCGATTAGCCGAGGTCCTAACCCTGGCCCCCGATCAGGTTGGGGTTAAAGCCACCACCAATGAAGCCCTCGATGCCGTGGGACGTCAGGAGGGTATGGCGGCCTACGCCGTTGCCCTTTTGGTGAAGGTTGGGTAGCCCCGTCGCCAGCTTTGGCCTCTTTTAGGCCTAGAACAGCGTCGTAGCAATCAATGGCCTAGCCATCAATCGGCCTGTACCCCTAATCTTTACACAACCTTCTTAATTGGTAGCCCCGGATACCAGGTTCTACCGTAAACTCCGGTAAAACTCTTCACAATAAGTTTATAGTTTCTACCAAATTAGTCCACAGTTCCCCGTAGTTTTGCGGGTTCTTAGGATAACAGTGACCTCCAGCTAGGGCATTTACCCACGGGCAGTGGTTCTCATCCAGTATCAGGGTTATCAGGATATTGCAGGTCATGACTCAAGGTTGGCAGCGGTTTGTGACAGCGGGGCAGCGTATTCGGGGAGTGTGCTACGCCAGTCCGACAGACTTTGTCGGCTGTAGCACCGGCCTAGCGGCTATTCCCCCCGAACGAGTGGGCCTGCATGGAGAGTATGACTACTATGGCTTGGCTAAGCGAATTCAGGCTCGCTGCCAGGAGCACCTCGGTCTTGCCGTCGCCGCCAAAATCCTCATTGAGCAGCGGGGCAGTACCCTGGTGCTGAGTGGCTGCCTAGACAGTCGAGCCCAGCTCGAAGACTTGATTGCCCTGGCGATGACCACCGAGGGCACCACCAAGGTTGAAATCTACGATATGCAGATCAGTGCCGGGGATAGCCTGCCCTGTCAGGCCTTACAGGTGGCCTAACGAATAGGAGCCATGTCCCGCTGGCCTAGGGTAAGCCGCACCAGGGATAGGGCCAGAATGCCAAGGAACAGAGCCAAGCCAATGGTGCAGGCATAGCTAATTTCCAGCTTCTGAAAAGCTTGCTCGTAGATGTAATAAACCACAGTCTTCGAGCTGTTGCGGGGGCCGCCCTGGGTCATGATGTAGACCTCCTCAAACACCTTGGTGGCCGCTATGGCCGAAATAATTGCTACTAACAGCAGGTAGGGTCGCATGAGCGGCAGGGTAATATCCCAATGCCGACGCCAGCCGTCGGACCCATCCATGGCGGCAGCTTCATAGAGTTCCTGGGGAATGCTCTGGAGCCCAGCTAGATAAATCACCATGTAATATCCCAAGCCCTTCCAGATGGTCACCACCATGACGCTGGCCAGGGCCAGAGCTGGACTGGTTAACCAGGGGATGCCCTGGGCCGTAAGCCCGGTGGCCTTGAGAACCTGATTGAAAAACCCATTTTCTGCGTATAGCCACCGCCAGGCAATGCCCGCCACCACCATCGACACCACCACCGGCGAATAGTAGGCGACCCGCAGCCAGTGGATGCCTCGCAGCGGTCGATTGACCAGAATGGCTAACAGCAATGGCGCCATGGTCAGCACGGGCACCACTCCCAAGAGATAAATGAGGCTATTCCGTACCGTTTGCCAGAAAACCGGATCGGCCAAAAGCCGCCGCCCATTGGCCAATCCTACCCAGGTGGGGGCAGCGGTCAAATCCAAGCCAAAGCTAGTAAAGCTGAGATAAAACGCCTGCAGAGCCGGCCAAAACACTGAAATGGTTAGGGCCAAAAGAGCCGGTAACAGAAAGAGGTAGGGAATCAGGACTGGGGGAATGGGGATGGAGGGCCGCCAAGGGTGTTTCGGTTGCTGGGATAACGGCATAGGAGGGCTAACCGGGGCAGGACTAGGGGCCTGAAGTACCAGAGGGATGGTACGGCCCGCTACGGAAGTTATTCTATCGGGGCTTCGAGCTTTTTCGCGGTTTTGGGTAGTAAGCAGGACAGACCTAAGCAAAATAAACAGAGCACCAGGGCGAGCAGTAAGGTATCTCGCATGGCTTCTATGGCTGAGGTTTGCAGAATATTATCCAGGGCCGGTTGAATGCGATCGGGCAGGCTAGCAAAAATGGCTCTGCGATCGCTACGTCGCAGGGTCTGAATCGCCACTTGCAGGGAGCGAATCGCTTGCCGCCGCACCTCGGCATCAACGGATTGGCCCAATTCCGCAATGATGCCATCGACAATCCGAACGGATGCTAGGCCCACCAGCAGGGTGCCTAAAATACCACGCCCCAGGGAGGCGCCCAAATTTTGAAAGGGTCGGTATACACCTCTTGCCTCGGCCTTTTCATTCTCCTGGGTATCGTTGAAGGTCAAGGACGTAATGAAGGTGGCAAATAGCCCAGTCCCCGCGCCCATGACGACAAGGGCCGGTAGTAACGACCAGGAGGTTAGGTGGGGGCTAATGGCGGCAAACAGCATGGCAATGCCCACGGCCTTGACCACTAACCCCAGTTGCAACAAGGAACGGTGGGGCATGGAGGGGCGCCGTTTAGCCAGAAGAATCAGCACCGTGAGTTGGGCCAGGGTAAAGGGCATAACGGCGATCGCCGTCCTAAACGGATTTAACCCCACCACCGCCGGAATAAACTGAAACAGGTTAAATTGCACCCCCACATTAATCAGGGTGTGCAGGGTGCCAATCCCTAAACCCAGGGTGTAGACCCGGCGGGTAAACACCCCCATGCGTAGCAGGGAAGGGTAACCCTGGCGCGATCGCTGGCGATCCCAGTACACCAGCAGACCCAGGCAAATCAACCCAGCCGCAATTAGAATGGGCACCACCGAAATCCCAAAGGGAGCCAGCCAAAAATCTCGGGTTTGGGGATCGCCCTTGGGCTCCCACCAACCCAATTCAGTGGCTAAACTCAGGCCCACTAGGGTAAAGCCAAACCCGCCTAAGGACAGTAAACCTCCCAGCCAGTCAATAGATGGGGGGCCGCCGGAGGTGGGGACCACCACAGACCTGACCAACACCCAGATGATGGGAACTAGGCCTAGCTCCAGGGCAAAGGCCCAGCGCCAGTTCAGGTCAAAGGCCATGACCCCGCCAGTAATCGACCCCACCAGGCCCCCGGCCACCCCAGCGATGGTTAAGGCCAGCAAGGCGTACTTCTTGGCCACCTCATCCCGGTAGAGGCCATCCATCAGGGCCACCGGAGTACTCACCAAAACCGTGGCCGCCAGGGCTAAAAAACCGGCCAACCCGAGGGTAAACCAGCCCATGTCTGGGCTCAGTATCACCAGAATTAAGCCCAGGGTGAACAGCACCAGGGCTATGCCAAAGGCACGAATTCGCCCCCAGCGCCGACTGAGATTTTCCGCCGTGGGAGTGAACGAGGCAGTAACTAGGGACATCAACACCAGCGCTGACTGCACGTAGCCCACGCTGGAGTTAAACTCCGTGACCAGGGGGGGCATGATGGGCTGCACTACCCCAATGGTGTAGGACAGCATAAACAGGGTGAGACAGAGGCCAATCGGCCCGCCCCACTTGGCTAAAAAGGGTGATTGCTGAGCCATAGCGAAAGAAGAGAATGCCAGGGAAGGACCCCAATTTAACCCCAGAGTATAGGTAATTGATCGGGTTAAACGGCCTGAGGGAAATGGGACACCCACGAATTCTGACCACAACGCCGCCAGCCCTTAACGGGCTTCAATCTTGTACCCAGCCTGGCTCAAGGCCCGGACAGCCGCTTCAAAGGCCGCCGCTTGAACGAAAATGTAGTCTGTGTCGTAGGTCGAAATCGCAAAAATACTAATTTGGGCGGTGGCTAACACCTGGGATATCGCCGCCAAAATTCCCGTCATACTAAAGGCCAGAGTACCTTGGATGACAAAACCTCGCCATCCTGGCTCTACCTTTTGGGAAGGAACCGCGACGGTCTCTCGGACCACGAGGGATAACTCCTGGGGAGTGCGCACCAGGCTGATAAAGTCCTGCTGGAACCAAGCCATGGGAATTTCGGCGGCGGGGTCGAGCCGATGGATAGCAAAAGTACCCTCTAGAGCGACTAAGGTGAGCGGGAAAGCCATGGGGGTTGGGGCCTTTACACCGAGGGGGGACACTGACGCGATAGCCTATTTTAGGTAATTTCTGGATAACAACAGCCCCCTCTAGGCTGGGCCAAGCTAGCGTACCCAGCGGACGATTGCCCTGATGGGCAGCCCCCCCCTGGCTGGTCCTAGGAAAAAGTCAAGGTCTTGCCTAGCAACCTCCTGATTCATCCAAGGGCGGGGGGATGCCCATCCTCTGCTCCCGTTCGACCACCCCGATCCTCGATTTAGTCGTTGAAGTGCTTGATGATGGCCTCAGCAAATTCCGAGCACTTCAGGGGCGGTTTCACCGGCGGCTCCATCAGGCGGGCTAGGTCGTAGGTGACTTCGCGATTGGCGATCGCCCGGCCAATGCCCGTTTTGATCAGATCGGCGGCCTCTTGCCAACCCAGGTACTCCAACATCATCACCCCCGAGAGAATGACCGAGCCAGGGTTAATCCGGTCTAGGCCGGCGTGCTTGGGGGCGGTGCCGTGGGTGGCTTCAAAAATGGCGCAGGTGTCACCGATGTTAGCGCCCGGCCCCATACCTAGACCACCGACAATGGCCGCCGCCGCATCGGAGAGATAATCCCCATTCAGGTTCATGGTGGCCAGAATGGAATATTCATCGGGGCGGG
>DVEE01000581.1 GCA_015295885.1 Leptolyngbyaceae cyanobacterium M65_K2018_010 | reverse complement strand
GCGGTCCCTCGCCCCTGCCAAGGCCAGCCCTGCCCCTGCCAGGTACCGACCCGCGACTGGCTGTTGCGGCACCAGCCCGATCTGAGCCTCACCGATTGGCTGACCGAAGCCGCCCACCTGAGTGGGTTAGCCCTGGGTCATCTAGAGACCCAATTGGAAGCCTGCCCCTTTGCCACCGTCCATCGCACCCTGCGGGACGACCTCCACTGGCTGGCCCAAACCGGCTGGTTGCAACCGGCGGGGCGGGGCCAGTGGCACAAAGTCTCCCCCCACCGGTGGCCCCAACGCCCCCCCAGCCTGGAGCAGGAGCACCTGGGGGTCAGCCTCTCCAGCCGCGAAAGGCGCGACCTGATGCACCTGCTAGAGTCCCTTTCGTTTTTGCAGCCCCAACTGGCAGTGGTACTAGAGACCCTCTGGCAGCAGTTCACCGAGGCCCCCTACGCCCGCCCGGTGGCCGAGTCGCCACGGCGATTGTTCGTCCACCTCGACTACATTCTTTCCGCCACCGCCCAGGAACGGGTTGACCAACACCAGGAAGACCTGGAACACCTCTGGCAGCACCCCGAGGCCGGCATCATTCAGTTTGAGTACCTGAGTGGCCGTCGCCAGCGCCAGTTTGGGGTCACCGCCTATCCGGTCTGTTTTCACTATGTGCGCCGGGCCAAGTACCTGACCACCTATGGCCTCACCCCAGACCAGGAACTGGGCTGGTGGAACTATCGACTAGACCGGATTGTTTCCGATCGCATCAAAATTTTGCCCTGGGGCGACCCAGCGGTGCCGCCGCCGCTCAGGCAGTTGCGCCAGGTCGGCCAGTTACCCACCCCCCAGCAGGTAGAAGCCCACCTAGAAGACGCCTGGGGGTTTAATTTTTATTTGCCCAAGGCTCTGTTAATTATGCGATTTGACCCCACCTTTGCCCGCTGGTATGTGGATGACACCCAGCGCCACCCCACCTTTGGCCCCGTGGCCTACCAAGCCCTGCCCAGCCTGATTGCCACCCACGCCCCTGCCACAGACCAAGCAGCCCTGCTAGATCGGGTGGCCCAGTGTTCCCCCACGGATGCCTACTACCAGGCCTGGATTCGCTTGGGAGATACCAATGTCACCCTGCGGTTGCGGGATTGGCGCCCCAACGGAGAAGTAATCGCCCCCCTGGAGGTGCGGCAGCAGATGAGAGCAGAGGCCGAAGAAGAGCTTAACCAGTATCAGTAAATCGGGGTACCGACTGAAAGCGGGACAAATCTCCTGGGGAGAAGCCAGGAATCAGGAGTTCAGAATTTAGCAGGCTCTTCCCTCCTGACTCCCTTCGGGCTGAGCCTTCTCAGGGCAAAGCCTGACTCTTGAATTCCTGATACTCAAGAGTGTCCCAGATTGCGTTGATACCTGTAAATCGCAAAGTCCTCGCCAGCCTTCTCCCAGGCAGGAGAGGAGCGTCAACCCTCCCCTCCCTTCTTCCCTAATCCTCTTCTCGGGGCAACACTTGGCGGCGGGGAGGATCGATTTGAGGCTGTCCCCTGCTTTCTCTGGGAATAGTGACGGAAAAATTGTCCCGTACCATTTGCGCCAGCCTAGGATCTACAGAGTCGAGCAAAGTCACAAAGGCTAGATCTCCCAAGAACCCCGTGGCTAAACTCGCTAAAAACACCAGTACCGTACAGACAATTACGGCAAACAACCCCAGGGGCGCAATGATCAAAATCACCCAGGTAATCGCGGCATTCGCCAAAGCTACTAGAAGGTTGCGGTAGCGCACCAATTGCCGAGCCAATTGCTGAGACATAACACACCTCTCCCAAAATCCCAATATAACCGATTCATGGAAGAGGCCCCTTCCAACCATTTGCCACAATCGGAGGGAGAAAGAAAGGCAGAGGGACGCTCGCGCAGCGTCGCCGCAGGCGTTAGGCAGAAGGCAGAGAGGAAAATCTGCGGGGGGCAAGGATCTATGCCGTTCAAAAGAATAGGCAATAGAGCAAAACCTTTTCCTCCTTCACCCTTCACCCTTCACCCTTCCTTCTTCACCCTTCACCCTTCACCCTTCCTTCTTCACCCTTCCTCCCTCCTCCTTCCCCCATGACCACCCTCTACCTCACTGAACCAGGTACCGTTGTCCAGTGCCGTAACCAAACCCTGGTCATCCAACGCCAGGGCAATAGGCAAACCTTGCGGTTAACGGAGTTGACCCTGGTAGTAGTGTTGCCGGGGGTGCAGTTGACGGCGCAAACCCTGGCCCAATTGATGGATCGGGGCATTGAAACCCTGTTTTTAACCCACGCTGGCCAGTTTCGCGGCCGGCTGCAGGGGCAGTTTCCTACCAACCCGGCCATTCGGTTGGCCCAGTACCGCACCGTAGAAACCCCCTTTGGGTTAGCCTTGGCCCAGCGGCTGGTGGCGGGCAAAATTGCCAATCAGCGTGCCTTGCTCCAACGGCGTAACCGATCCACCCGGGGGAGGATTACGGAACTTTCTGAGGCTATTGATGCCATTTCTGCCTACCGGTCTGCCCTGGAGCAAACCGAAACTCCCCTCAGTCGCGATGAACTGATGGGGATTGAAGGTATCTGCGCGCGGGCCTATTTTCAAGGGCTGCGCCATTATTTCGGCCCCCAATGGCAGTTCCAAGGCCGCAATCGCCGGCCCCCGCTGGATCCGGTGAATGCGTTGCTAAGCTGGGGCTACGGGGTGTTGCTAGCCCGCATGTTTTCGGCCTGTGTACAAGCAGGGCTCGACCCCTACCTGGGCTTTTTCCATGCCACCGAACCCTATCGTCCTAATCTGGTGTTAGACCTCATGGAGGAGTTTCGTCCCCTGGTCGTCGATCAGGCGGTGATTGCCATTCTGCACGAGGGGGTGCTGTCGCCAGAAGATTTTGAACCCTCGCCGGATGGGGCTGGAATCTGGGTCGGGGCAGTGGGTAAAAAGCTGTTTTTGGCAGCACTGGAAAAACAACTGAGACAAACCACCGACTACCCACCCCAGGGCCGACGCCTTAGCTTTAGCCAGATCATGCTAGAACAGGCCCGGTCAGTGGCCCGCTGTCTGGTAGAGCGCCAGCTCACCTACGAACCCTTCCAACTTCGCTAAATTAACCCCTCTACCTTCCCCCTTCCCAGATCGGAAGAGCACACG
>DVEE01000429.1 GCA_015295885.1 Leptolyngbyaceae cyanobacterium M65_K2018_010 | reverse complement strand
CCCGCCACAGCCAGGGCGCTGTGATTGGTGGCACCAGCGCTGGCGCTGCCATGATGCCCGATCAGATGATTGTGGGCGGAGCCTCGGTGTCTAATCCTACGGTGGATGCAGTGGAACTGGGGCCTGGCATGGGCTTTATGCCCGGCATTGTGGTGGATCAGCACTTTTCCCAGCGGGGGCGATTGGGGCGTTTACTGGCGGCCCTGGTGCAAGAACCGGCGGTGCTGGGCCTAGGCATTGACGAAGACACCGGCATCATTGTCCGGGGCGATGAGTTTGAGGTGGTGGGGTCAGGCTCCGTCACCGTGGTGGATGAAACTACCGCCACCCACAACAACCTGGAGGAGTTGCTGAAGGATGAGCCCATTGCCCTCTGGAATGTCAAGTTGCATATCTTACCCCAGAGCTATCGATTTAACTGGAAGACCCACGAGCCGATGACTTAAAAGGTGCACCATGGCCTCTCCCCCTTTAGCCGAGGAGAGAAGTACGGGGCCAGTCGGGTAATCCTCATCATGGGGTGTAGCGGATCCGACCGTCGGCAGGCCTCTGATGTATATCCTTGTCGGTCAATTGGGGTGCGGATCCTATGGTTTTCATATTCAAATGTAGTAATTACTGAATAGACTTTGGTCGACTAGAAACCCAAAGTTGTCCCCACCCTTAGAAGCTCGCCCTGGGAGGGCTGGGCATACCTATCCCTAAACCAATGCCCTAAACCAATGCCCTAAACCAATGAAGCACCTCTGCCTTTGTCCCCTAACCTGCTCAGTTTGAGGGTCATCGGATGCCCAAATTCCCGAAGCGATTGCCCCATGACCACCACTCCACTCCCCCCCAACCCCACCGCCCCAACCCGCTACACCGGCGACACCCTTCAGGGCATTCCAGTGATCACCGAGCTGGCGGTGAGTGACCTGCCCGCTGGCGATCGCCACCGCTTTTTCTTCCAGGGGGTGCAGATGGGCACGGGGCAGCACTGGTACGTGCCAGTGGTGGTGGCCAAGGGCAGCCGTCCCGGCCCCTGCGTGACCCTAACCGCTGGTGTCCACGGCGATGAGGTGAGTGGCATCGATGCGGTGCAGCGGGTGATGGCTCAACTCGACCCCACCGTGATGGCTGGCTCAGTGATTGCGGTGCTCGGCGTATCCCGTCCGGCGATTGAGTACACCCGCCCCTTTTGGCCCATGGCCATGCAGGGGGGCCAATCCGTAGATATGAATCGAATTTGGCCCGGCGATGAAACCGGCGACAATGCCCCTACCCGCCACGCTGGCCTGCTGTGGAATCGGTTGCTGAGGCCCAACGCCCCGGTGGCGGCGATCGACTACCACACCATCACCACCGGTAGTGCCTTTACCCTGTTTCTGTTTGCGGACCTGCGCCAGGCCGCCATTCGCCAGATGGCAGAGCTATTTCCCGTCGAGCACATCAAGGACGACCCGGGCCTGGCCGGCACCCTGGAAACGACCCTGGTCGAATCGGGTATCCCAGCTCTGACGGTGGAAATTGGCGAGGGCCGCCGCTTTGAATCCCAAAAGATTGCCCTGGCCGTAGAAGGGAGCCTGAACGTGCTCAAGCACCACGGCATTGTACCCGGGCCCCTGGGCCGTACCGCCGCCGAGGTCGGCACGGTATTTGGGGATTCCCTCGAAACCGTGCGGGCGACTACAGGCGGCTTTTTAGAACTGCTGGTGGAGTTGCGCGATCGCGTCACCCCGGGCCAGCCCGTGGCCATTCAGCGTAATGCCTTTGGGGATGTGGTCGCTGAATACCAGGCCCCCGTCGCGGGCGAGATTGCCGTCGTCGCCCGCGATGCCCTCTGCGAACCGGGCCGACGGATCGTGCAGATCCTCTACAACCAGCAAGCGGGATAGGGACGTCAAGGACTTTTGAATCTCGACCTTTGAATCTCGACCTCCAGCGCTCAAGCCAACCCTGACCGCTTACCCCCTTCCCTCTCCTACCTACTGGCCATACTCCTTGGATTGAGGTTCCAGCCATGCCCGAACACAACGACTTTAACGATTACCTACCCGAACCAAAGCGGCAGGACTATTCTGTGGAGATCCCCGCGGATCAACCACCGCTCAACCTCAACCGGGTGCCCTCAGGGAATGATCCCATGGGTCGCATCGAGCAGCGGGGCATGGTCTACCGCCGTCTGGCCCGCGGACAAGCGCCCTGGTGGCTTTTGATCGCCGGGTGGGTGGTGTTTGGGGGGCTGGCCCTGGGGTTGCTCAAAATGGCCCTGGCCGGTTCTATCCTGTCTTGGGTGCTGTTTGCCCTATCGCTGTTACCGCTGCTCATTATGCTCCAGGGCACCCTGGCCAAGGCCAGCCCTGGGCGGTAACCGTTCAACCCTCCAGCCTACGATGCTCCCAGGGGTATGCCCTGGGAGGTGATGAAAACTTTGATTTTGTGGAGCAATAAACATGAAAACTCGGTTTCAAGCCCCTGTAATCGGACTGATGGTGGGTACCTTGCTGGTGTTTGGAGCTGGCCTGGCCCAGTCTCAAATACGACCGGCCCCTGTTCCCTCGGTGCCAGCCTCTTCCTTGCCCAGAACCGTTGGCCAAGTCGATACCACCAAAGCGATCGAAATTGTCGTGGTTAATCAGGTGTCAGAGCCCATTTCCATGGGTTTTTCTGGCGGCATCAAAGTCGTAGTTAATCCTGGCAATGAGGTCATGGTGTCATTTCCTGAGGCACCCGTGAACTTGTTTGTCTACCCCCTTGGGGCCCAAGCCAACATCAAGTACGATGCCGCTGTGGCTGACAACAGGATTACCCTGGCGGTCACCACGATTAATGATGTGGCCCCCGGCGATCGCTCTATCAACGTCGATCGCACGGGCTTGGTTTACATCTTTTAAGCCCCATCCCCCGACCCCCCTCATCCCCCGAATTTGATTCCCGATGGCCCACTCCTCCCCCCCACCTCAAGATTCCTCGTTTTTAGATGCCATCCTTCCCATCGTCACGCTCATCAGCCTGATCGGCGGGGCCGTCATGCTATTTGGGCTGGCTGCAATCGATGGCCCGGTCCAGGTGGCGCTTCTCCTCAGTGCCATGGTGGCCGCTCTCATTGCCCTGAAAAATGGCCATCCCTGGTCGGAGATCAGTGCTGCTGGGG
>DVEE01000367.1 GCA_015295885.1 Leptolyngbyaceae cyanobacterium M65_K2018_010 | reverse complement strand
CCCGAAGCTGGTTGACGCCCAGTGCAAGAGGGTAGAGATCGGCCCGGTTCAGGTTGCTGCCGTTCAAATTGGCGCGCACCATCATGGCTTTGCTCAGGCTGGCGCGGCTTAAGTTTGCCTCCACCGCGATGGCCTCAAGCATGTCGGTCTTACCCAGGTCTGCGCGGGTCAGGTTGGCATGGCTCAGGTTGGCTTCATTGAGATTTGCCTCCCGCAGAATAGCCTGGCTTAAATCCGCTCGCACCAGGGTGACATTGCGCATGCCGGCCTCGGTTAAATTAGCCCCGGCCAGGTAGGCCTCGGTCAGATCGGCCCCGATCAGGTTAGCCAGGGCCAAGACCGCCCGGTGCAGGTTGGCCTGGACCAGATTGGCCTCTCGAAAGTTCGCGCCGGTCAGGTTAGCCCCGGCCAAATTCGTTTTTTGCAGCGTGGCCTGGCGAAAATTAGCTCCCCGCAAATCCTGGTCGGTTAAATCGGCCCCCACCAATTGGATGCCGCGAAAGTCTCGTTCGCCCTGGGCGTAGCGCTCTAACAGGGCATCGGCCGTGAGGACCTGGCCAGGTTCAAGGAATTGAGAAGCAAAGGAGGGGGAGACCAAAGAGGGGTTGCCGGGGTCGAGGGAGGACAAAAGCCAAATAAATCTAGCAGAACAGCCATAACTCCTCTAATTTTGAGGGAAAATCTAACTCTGTGGAATACGTAAATATAGCGATCTTGAACCCTGAGGATTGAGCATGGCCGACAACCGCAGAAGTCAGGTAGTGACCCAAGGTGTGCAGCGGACACCAAACCGGGCAATGTTACGGGCCGTAGGCTTTGGCGACAATGACTTTACCAAACCGATTGTGGGTATCGCCAATGGCTTTAGCACCATTACCCCCTGCAACATGGGGTTGGATGCTCTAGCCCGCCGAGCCGAAGCGGGGGTCAGAGCCGCCGGGGGCATGCCCCAGCTGTTTGGCACGATTACCATCAGTGATGGCATTTCCATGGGCACCGAGGGGATGAAGTACTCCCTGGTATCCCGGGATGTGATCGCCGATTCCATAGAAACCGTATGCAATGGTCAGAGCATGGATGGGGTCTTGGCCATTGGCGGCTGCGATAAGAATATGCCAGGAGCCATGATTGCCATGGCCCGGATGAACATTCCGGCCATTTTTGTCTATGGCGGCACCATTAAGCCAGGACATTACCAAGGGGAAGACTTGACTGTGGTCAGTGCCTTTGAGGCGGTGGGAGAATACAGTGCTGGCAAGATCGGAGCCGATCGGCTGCTGGCGGTTGAGCGCCATGCCTGCCCTGGGGCAGGGTCTTGCGGCGGTATGTACACCGCTAACACCATGTCCTCTGCCTTTGAGGCGATGGGAATGAGCCTGATGTATTCCTCCACCATGGCCGCCGAAGATGGGGAAAAGGCAGACAGTGCCGAAAAATCGGCCCAGGTGTTGGTGAATGCGATTCGCAACCAAATTTTGCCCAGCCAAATTTTGACCCGCAAAGCCTTTGAAAACGCCATTACCGTAATTATGGCCGTGGGTGGATCCACTAACGCGGTGCTGCACCTGCTGGCGATCGCCCATGCTCGGGGCGTGGATCTCAGCCTCGATGACTTTGAGACCATTCGCCAGCGGGTGCCGGTCCTCTGCGACCTGAAACCCTCCGGTCGCTACGTCGCCATTGACCTGCATCGGGCCGGTGGCATTCCCCAGGTAATGAAAATGTTGCTCAACCAGGGGCTCCTCCATGGCGATGCCCTGACTGTGACCGGGCAAACCATTGAGCAGGTGCTGGCGGATATTCCGGCCGACCCCCGCCCAGATCAGGCGGTGATTCGTCCCTTCCGTGACCCCATGTATGCGATCGGGCACTTGGGCATTCTCAAGGGCAATCTGGCCAGCGAAGGCGCCGTGGCCAAACTGAGCGGTGTGAAAAACCGGCGGATTACCGGCCCAGCCCGAGTGTTTGAGTCAGAGGAGGACTGTCTCACCGCCATTCTCGCCAAAACCATCAATCCCGGCGACGTAATTGTGATTCGCTACGAAGGCCCCAAGGGGGGACCGGGGATGCGGGAAATGCTGGCACCAACCTCCGCCATCATCGGGGCTGGGCTAGGGGATGCGGTGGGGTTGATCACCGATGGTCGCTTCTCCGGCGGCACCTATGGCATGGTGGTGGGGCATGTGGCCCCGGAAGCAGCGGTGGGCGGCACCATTGCCCTGGTGCAAGAGGGAGACTCCATCACCATTGACGCCGATCGCAATCTGCTCCAACTCAATGTCGACGAGTCAGAACTGACCCAGCGCCGGGCCGCCTGGACGCCGCCGCCGCCCCGCTACCGACGGGGGGTGCTGGCTAAGTACGCCAAACTGGTATCCTCGAGTAGCCGTGGTGCGGTGACCGACCTGGATTTGTTCTAACCCCATTGATCCTATGCCTCGATCGCTGCGGCTGCTTATCCGTCGTCGTCTGTTTTGGCTGGCCCTGTTGCTCCTGGTGTGGCTGTTCTGCAGCGGCGAAGCCCAAGCCAACAGCCTGGGCAAAGGGCTGGAGCGGTTTCCCCAGTGGCCGGCCAAGCTGCCCTTAGGAACCGCCCAGGCCGATCTGGTGCCCAGGGCAAACCCGCAACCGGTTGCCCTTTACCGCTATCAATTACAACGGCAAGTCACCCATCCGGTAGAGTAATACACTCCCCGATGCAAACTTAATTGAAGGCCCCTTCAACGCCTCTGCAATTCACAGTAGTATAGACCTAGTTTAAGCCTAGGTAAAATTTCCTAGGGTGGGCCTAAATCCTGAACCCATCACAGAACTCTGGTCAGGAAATCATTGCATTTTTTAAGCTTTTTTATTCACCCCGGTATCTTTCACCCCCTTTCATTCAAGCTTCATTGAACCTCACCCTGGAAGTTGAGCAGGCAACCTGGCCACAGCAGATTGACTTTGTTCCGTCCATACCGCCCCCCCGCTACCCCGCAGCGACCTGAACCGTCGCCAGGCGTGGTTTTAGTCCTCACACTGCCCTAAGGAGAGCATGAGTTATGGCATTCCCATCGATCGGACAGCGCGTTGCGATCGCAGGCACAGTTACCAATGCCGCTACCGGCGACGGCCTGCCCCAGGTGCTGGTGCGGATTACCCAGGCCCCGCCTCTCTTTACCCAGCGATTGATGACGTTGATTCAAGCCCATATCGCTGAGCGACCTGACCTGGCCCGTCGCTACGACCATCTCTTGGGTAATCGTCCGGTGACCCTCGATAGTTTAAAGACTGCCCAGATCATCCTGGATACCTTCGAGCGCCATCACTGGCTGCAGGTCGACCGGCTTGATCAGACCTACACCGGAGGAGATGGCCACTACTGCTTCTTTGACCTCGACCCCGGTGAGTACCACCTCACCGCCACCTGTACCATTCCCAACCAATGTCATGGATCTACCTTGGGCAGAGTGCAGGTTCAGCAGTCTCACCAGCGGTTAGCCTTTTCTGAGCTGGATCTGGCCCTGTCCCTGCGGCCTAGTTCCCTGTCCATTCCCGCTCAAATGGAAGAGGCCAATACCTCCAGCTACCGCTTGAACCCCCCTCAACCCCTCGTCTCCCGTTAGGGAGCCACAGCCTCTGAGCCTTGAAGCCAGATCACCCCGTCCTGGGGGTAGCTCCACGGCTAGCCTCTGGCCCTGGCCAGTCGCGGCCAGGAAGCGTTAGGCTGGCATTAGTTTCAGCCTTCCTAAACCCATGGCATGCGACGACTCCGAACTGCAAGCGAAACTCGAGCAACTCGAGGCCCAAATTCAGGCTGCAGCAACCCCACCGCCCATCCAGTCCACCTCGCACCGCTCTCCGACTAAAGGGGCAAACCAGCCCAGTTGGTGGGCTACCTGGCGAGCCAATTTCTTTTTGCCCTTGGGATTATTGGCCATTCCCTGGACCCAGGAACTCATCGACCAGCTGTTTTTTGGCGGCCAGTGGAACCTACCCATACATCCCCGTAGCCTGGAGGGTATCCCGGGCATCTTCCTATCGGCTTTTTCCCACGGTGATTTTGCCCACTTAATTGGCAATAGCATTGGGTTTACCATTTTTAGCTGGTTCATTTTGGCCAAAAGTCGCCGCGACTATTGGCTTACCCTACTGATTGGTTGGCTGGGCGGTGGCCTGGCGGCCTGGCTGCTAGGCCCCAATAGCGTCCACGGCCTCAGCGGCGTCGTGTATGCTCTGTTTGGCTATCTGCTGGCGATTGGCTGGTTAGAACGGCGATTTCTGCCCCTGCTAATTTCGGTATTTGTGCTGATTAACTACAGCTACTTTGTTTGGGGCATCTTTCCAACCCAACCCATGGTGGCCTGGTGGGGCCATTTATTTGGCCTCTTACTAGGAGTTTTTGCAGCCTACGGAGTATATCGCGAGCCCCAGGCCCGTTAGGATCTCAACAACTTAAATCCCATCCAGAAAGTAACCGGATTCCGCTACGGTTTGGTAACGTACCAGATCATCCAGGTGGCATTCAAAGTAGGTGGGCAGCATCAGGGTCTGAGGAGCCAGGGATGGGGTGATCAAGAGTTGTCCAGAGCGGTCATACAAAAATAGGCTAAGGCGATCGCCCTCGCCCAACTCCGCCACAATGCCAAACTCAAACCCCGGCCAATCGGCTGCTAGCCCGGCGGCCCACTCGCTAGGTCGGTAGGGCTGCTTCAGCTTAACCACATCGCCTAAGGCCAGAACATACTCAGACACAGTACCGTCTCCTGTCAGCTTACTGGGTCAGCTTACCTCAGCCCTGGCCACCACTACGAGTTTTCTACCCTACCGGTCCTACCGGTCCCGGTCCGACCACGACGGTCTCCCCATCAGCCACCCCAGGGCCAAGCGATCTAGACTTTCTACCAGGAATTTGCGCCACATCCACTATTCGATCCTAATATTCATTACAGGCCATTGTCTGGCTGGATTACAGCCGCTGCACGGTTTAGACGAGGAACAATCATGGGTACCTGGGTGAAGGAAACCGACGAAGCTATCTACCTGATGCAAGGGAATCAATGGATTTCCAAGATCTCGAAACGGCCATCGACGACTAATCCGAAGGAACAGGTGTTAAACGTCGAAGGCATGCGCCAGTGGTTTACTCGATCCGATTCCCCCCTGGCCATGACTGTCTCCGTCGGGGCTGGAGGACCAGAGCCTGAGCAGGCCGGCAGCGACGGTGGTGCGGTGGTCCCCCCCTCCGAGGGAGAATCGGGCAGCGGCAACGGAGAGGGTTCTACCCCTGAAGAGCCGGGAGAGGGCAGTACCCATACCGGAGCCCAGTTGCGGGTGAAATCCACCACTTACTTTAAGCTGCAGCCTAAGCTTTCCAACCAGCTCACCGATGCGGAAAAGGTTTTAGTCACCAATGGCAGCCTGTTTGACATTCAGTACTACGTGGATGTTGGCAATAATCATTGGCAGGTTGAGCTGCTAGAGCCCACCCTAGGAGACAGGAAAACCAAGTCCTGGTTTGTGTATTCCCCCGACGTAGAGCTGATCACCAACATCACTCTGACGGTAATCAGTGACACCCTGTTTAAGCAAGAACCTAAATTATCCTCCCAACTGAGCGAGGCTCAGAAGGTTTTTGTTAAAAATGGCACCCAGTTTAAGTTGATTAACAATAAGCCCGCCGCCGGGGAGCACGCCGAGATTGAATTGGCCGATGCCGTACTCGGGCCCGATGAAAAAAGACTTTGGTTTGTCTATAAACCCGACACAAAAATCGAAGGCAAGCGGCAAATTCTACGAGTTACAGGTGATACGGTCTTCAAAACCCAACCAGTGCAATCAAGTCAGCTCCCCAGTTCCGATAAGGTGCTGGTTAAAAAAGGAACAGTATTCTTACTCAATTCCTTTGCTCAACCGGAACAAAACCATGTCAAAGTGGCGTTGCAGGGAGCCTTTTTAGGCCCGAAGAATCTAACCACCTGGTATGCCTACGTGCCTGATATTGAAATTGAAGGCACCCAAATTGGCAATAATCCCAACGATCAGAATCCATCTCAACCGACCAACCCTAGCGATCGGGGCATTGCCCTGACCTTCCCTGGATTTTCTGGCACCTACTACTCCAACGATCCCATCTATCCCACCAATCAGTACGGTCAACGGGGGAATTTTACCTGGGGAGAAGCCCTGCATGTGAACCGCGCCACCGGTGCCTACCGTCGCCCGGCCAATTCCGGGGTCGTCTACGGCATTCTCAAAGTCGCCCGAGTGATGGAAGAAATTCGCAAAATGTACGGTGACAAGCCCATCCGAATCAATTCCTGGTATCGTGATCCGGCCACTAATGCCGCCGTGGGCGGGGCCCAGTTCTCGCGCCATCTCTCCGGCGATGCCGTGGATTTTGTCGTCCCTGGGGTCAGCTGTTTTGATGTCTACGCTCGGCTCAATACCTGGTGGGGGAACCGGGGCGGGCTAGCTAGTTCGTCGGTATTCACCCATATCGATGTCCGTGGTTACTGGGCCCGTTGGGACTACGGTTACTAAGAGCTCAGTAGGTGAATCTCATGAATGGTAAGAAGGGAGTTTGGGGGCTGCGCTGTTCGGCTGAGCAGCTCACGACGAAGCCCCCGGGCCGGGGGTGCCCCCCCTCCAACCCCATTTGTTGCACCCACCGACTTAACCCTCCGGTGCCAGGCTTCACGGGCCCTTCCAGCCCCTGATCCAAGACCGGCCCTTGGCAAGCTTGGACTGGCCCCCAGGCAAGGCCAGGGTCCTAATCATAAGTTTCTTTAATGCAAAGTTAGGGTGATTTCCTGCCCAAACGGTAGATAACCACCTGGGCAGGCGATAAAATTTAGCATGGTTTTAAGCTGTAGATTCCACTCTGTAATATGGCAGATTCTGGCACTTCCCAAACCAGTGAAAATTTTGAATCATTGCCCCGTGAAGACAGGGTTGAGAATCTTCGAAATGCCCTAGAAACCCTGCAAATTGCCGACGAAATTGCCAAGCAGGGCTACCTGATCACCAGTTCAGAATTGGCCGACTTGATGGATGTGAATGCCAGTGCGGTCACTAGCCGAGGCGAATACTGGGCCTGGCGCAACTGGTCGGTATCGCGGGTGCGCCGAGAAGGCAATCAAATTCTGTGGCAGATTGAGCGGGTGGATTAGGGTCCAAAGTCCTTCGTTATCAGACATTCCGAAAAGCCAGAGTCAGGTAGTCCCCTGGCCGTGTTTGGGCTGTGATTCAATATCCAGATCCCAGATCCAACCCTTAGGTTCGCCGTTGCAGGGGTGAAGGGCGCGGGGGCACCGGGGCGTTAGTCCCTAGGGACCGGGGGGTTGACTAGGTAGGGATGAGTGATCGAACCTACCTTGCATCTACCTCAATCACGCTGGCTCCGCTGGGGCCTAGGCTTTGGTGCCGGTCTGCTCTTGTTTGTGGGCATCAGCAGCCGGTTTCGCAGTACCGCCCAACTGACAACCCTGCCACCGCTGCCCCAGGATCCCTACATTCAGGTCTACTTCAACCATAGTCAGGCGGCTTTCTACACCGATCCCTACCGGCACATTACCCGCCATGGCGACGACTTAGAACAGGTCCTGATCGCGGCCATTCAATCGGCCCAAACCTCCATTGACGTGGCTGTTCAGGAATTCAACCTGCCAGGCATTGCCCAGGCGCTGGCGGCACGGCAGGCGGCAGGGGTACGAGTCAGAGTCGTGCTGGAAAATTCCTACAGCACACCGATGGCTCAAAAAAATTTGAGATTCATCGCCCGGCTAGATCAGCGAGCCCGCGATAAGGCCACAGACCTGTTTAATTTCATCGATCAAAACCAGGATGGGAGACTCAGTCCGGAGGAAGTGGCCGCCAGAGATGCCTTAACGATTTTAGACCAGGCCCGGGTACCTCGGCTAGATGACACCGCCGATGGCAGCAAGGGCAGCGGCCTCATGCACCATAAATTTATGGTGATCGACGGGCAACGAGTCCTGACGGGCTCCGCCAACTGGACGTTCAGTTGCATTCACGGTGACTTTCTTAACCCCGACAGCCGGGGTAATGCCAATAGTCTTTTGGTGATTGAGAGCCCCACCCTGGCCCAGCGCTTTCAGCAAGAATTTAACCACCTATGGGGGGATGGACCGGGGGGCGAGCCAGATAGCCAGTTTGGCTTGCAAAAACCCCACCGCACTTCCCAGTTAGTAGCGGCCCCAGGGTCAGTGCTAGAGGTGCAGTTTTCCCCCACCTCTAGGACCCAGCCCTGGGCTCAGAGTGTGAACGGTCTAATTGCCAAAACCCTAGGCCAGGCCAGCCAGAGCGTTCATCTGGCCCTCTTTGTGTTTTCGGAACAGGGCCTGAGCAACCAACTGTGGCCCCTGTCTCAACGCGGGGTGCCCATCAAGACCTTAATCGATCGCAGCTTTGCCTACCGCAGCTATAGCGAGGGACTAGATATGTTGGGCCTTACCCTGCCGGATCATCGCTGCCAGTTCGATCAACGGAACCGCCCCTGGCCCACCCCAGTTACCACGGTAGGAGTACCGACTTTGCCAGAGGGCGATAAACTGCACCACAAGTTTGCGGTTCTCGATAGCCGCTTGGTCATGATTGGCTCGCACAATTGGAGCCAGGCCGCTAATACCACGAATGATGAGAACCTATTGGTAATTCGCAATGGGACGGTAGCCGCCCACTACGAGCGAGAGTTTGAGCGGCTATACGAGAGCGCTGAATTAGGCATGACCGAGCAATTACAGCGGACTCTGACCAAACAGCAGGCCGCCTGTGGCTCCTAAATCCGCACTATTTTTCCTCAGGACTTTCCCCAGGACAAGAAATTGAGCGATACTATTAGGTATCCTGAGGACTGTCCAAAGGACACCTATGAACCCCGGCGAAATCGATCGATATCCCGTCAGCCAACTCCCCCAACGCTATAACCTGGCCCGGAGCGCCGTCTATAAGCGCATGGAGCAGCTTGGCATTACCGCCGAACGGGTGGGGCAACGATCCTATATCAATGCCCAGCAAATGCAACTCCTGGATGAGCTGCACCAGTTCATTAATGCCCATGGCGGGAGTGCGGCGGAATTTATTGAGGCGCGGGGGTTGCGACAACGATCCAAACCTAAGGGCAACGGTCACAGTCCACCGCCACCGGCGAATGGCGCGGCCCTGGCCAGCACCCCAGGCGATTTGGGCGGGTTTATCAGTGCCATTGTGGCGGAGGTGTTTAACCGTCTGGGCGGGCTGCCAGAGCCCGACCCGCTCAGCTATTTCGATCGCCTCGAAGCCGCGGCCCAAAATGGCTGGTTGTATAGCACCAGTGAGTTAGCTGAACTCTTTGACCTATCCCCCCGCGACATCGAACAAATGGGGGACAGCTTTTTTGAAGCAGGGTTCATTTTTAGTCGTTCTGGCTACCGCAAAAACGGTGAGATTGCCTGGCGAGTTAGAAAGCGATCGCGATAAACTGCCTAGGCCGACCAGCGACTGGCCTGCCGCCTAAAGGGGCCAACCTAACTGCCCTTGACTGGGGGTCGCCCCTTCCCCAGTGGCCCCAGCCCACCGCCTAAGGCGGCCGCCATTGAGCTTTGCATCATTTTCTGAGCATTTGCACCCAAACCCTTTAAAATAAAAAGACCAGCACTGATCCTGCTGGCCTAACTTTCAGCTAACTTGTGTTGTTGTTTCCTTTGGTGATGTTGGTGGTAGCACTGGCATCACCTCTCTTTTTAAGAGGGATGGACTGTCAACCGCTCTGGCCTTGAGTTTGCCAGCGGGAGCTTAACCCACCAGTGGAGGCAATATCTCCCTGAGCCCTTCAGTCTTCTCCTAAAGTATAGCATGTCCTCAGGACATTCCTCAGGACATTCTTGCAAATAATCCTCAGGATATTCCTTAGGACATCTACCTGGACCGACAGTCCCCGCCAAAGTCTTCTACCTAGCTCCCCATCCACCGTCCCTCCGGATCGGCAATCCAGGGCTAGGTTCCCTGGCCTCATTTCAGTGTGGGGCACCGTCCGCATTTCAACGGTAGGGGACGGGCTCAAAATAAAAGTACCGACTCCTGACTTGAATCGGTCCCACCGACCCACCCCCTCACCCATTCACGACCTATCACCACCGGGATCTTTATTTTCCCGCTGATCCCTAGGGAACCAATCAGTCCCGGCAAGGCGATGAGCTTACCCAGCAGACCGCTAGGCCATCTTCCCTGAACCCACCCCAGGGTGCAGGTTCATATTTATTTTTGTCCGGAGTTTTGTTATTAGTGCAAAGCCCTATATCGGGGAGTAAAGAACGGTAAACTGACGAGCAAGTTCCGGTCAGTTCGTGTTAGTTTAAATCCATCGAAAGGCAACTGAATAATCATACAAGCCTAGGCGGCTCTTGAAGTTCAAAATAGGCTGGTGATAGGGTTCTAACCAACACAAAAATCACCTTGTGCAATTCAAATTGAGATAGTGACTTTGGTCAAAGTTCTCGTCCTTAATGTCGGTTAAGACATCGAATTGCAAGGGTGGCTGTAGTCTGAAATGTACGCCAATCACGCTGGATCGTATTGCTTTACTTGTCTTTGCATAAGTAACTCCAATTCGGACACGGACAAAACAAGACCCATTGTTTTTTGCCTGTAAACCTCTTAACGGAGAGTGGCCAAGAAGGTCACTCTCTTGTTGTTTTTGGGTTATTTCTGGAACTTGGTAGGGCAACCCTGGTGACCTCAACAGAGTTCCTAGAAGTTGCTCATCACTGCGTTTCCGGTTCCCTGAAACATCAGCCAGGAGAGGAAGAAATTGCTAATAAAAATCGCCAGCAGGGCGGTAACCACGGCCGTGGTTGTGGATTGACCCACCCCCTTAGCCCCCCCAGTGGTTGTCAGCCCCCAACTGGTGCCAATAATCGCAATTAAGACTCCAAAACAAAAAGCCTTGATCAGGGAACTGACTAAATCCCAGACCGAAAGGAAGTTTTGGGCAGAGTCTAAAAAGACTGAGGTTGGAATGCCGTACTGAGTGGTGGCTATCAGCAGTCCTCCGCTCATCCCGGTAATGAAGGCTAAAACATTGAGCAAAGGGAGCATGAGAGCGCAGGCCACCAGGCGAGGAATCACCAGATAGTCAATGGGGTCGGTCTTCAAAACCTGGAGGGCGTCAATTTGCTCTGTAACTCGCATGGTGCCAATCTCAGCGGCAAAGGCCGAACCCACTCGACCGGCAATAATCACCGCGGTTAGGACCGGGCCTAGCTCGCGGGCCAGGGTAAGGGAGAGTACGCCACCCACGGCGGCGCCAGCGCCAAAGCTTAAAAATTCTCGCGTCACCTGAATGGTAAACACCATACCGACAAAGGCTGCGGTAATGAGGGCAATTAGCAGAGACTCGGGTCCCACCGCCGCCATTTGCTCCAGGGTATTGCGCCGATGCAACGGCCTGGAAAGCAGGTGAATCACCACCTGGCCAGCCAAAAACATCGCCGCAATCAAGCGCCGACTCCATTGGCCAAGGCTGGATTGTTCTATGGCCTGTGTCAATGCCTGTTCTCCAGCTAGAGTCCGGTTAAACCAGGATGGCGACAGCTCAGTGCCAGGGTGCCTAGGCAGAGCCCTCCCCAGAGTAGCCATGGGAGATCGGGTGGGATTTCTCCCTGGCCCCCCAAAGCTAGCTAGAGGCCCTTAAATTACTCTACTACAGGTGATCGTGGGGGCAGGAAAAGCTCGGGGGACGGAAGAACCCTGGGGAAAACCCGACTGCCCAATCCAGCCCATTACTCCAAACCTCAGCGAAGGTTGGGGCATGGTCATTGGTTGCGAAACTCCACTATCCTGGATGCTGGAGTTGAATAGATACTGAATCAGCCCATGGCGCAAATCATGCAACCAGATCAAAGAGGTAGAAGGCGGTGGCCACC
>DVEE01000531.1 GCA_015295885.1 Leptolyngbyaceae cyanobacterium M65_K2018_010 | reverse complement strand
AAACGCATCATCGATCCGCTCAATCCCCGGGGTTGTCGTGTGGTGGCCCTAGGGACCCCTAGCGATCGCGAAAAGACCGAATGGTATTTTCAGCGCTACGTGGCCCACCTACCGGCCGCTGGCGAAATTGTCTGTTTTGACCGCAGCTGGTACAACCGGGCTGGGGTGGAAAAGGTGATGGGGTTCTGTACCGAAGCCCAGTACCAGGAGTTTATGCAAACCTGCCCAGAGTTTGAGCGGATGTTGGTGCGTTCCGGCATTATTCTGCTCAAGTATTGGTTCTCCGTCAGCGATGAGGAACAGGAGCGTCGCTTTCAGGCCCGCACCACCGACCCGGCCCGACGGTGGAAGCTCAGCCCCATGGATTTGGAGTCCCGCGATCGCTGGGTGGAGTATTCCCAGGCTAAGGACACCATGTTTGCCCATACCAATATCCCTGAGGCCCCGTGGTTCACCGTGGAGGCCGACGACAAAAAGCGGGCTCGCCTCAATTGCATTAGCCATATCCTCAGCAAAATACCCTACGAGGATATGACCCCGGAACCCTTGGAACTCTCACCCCGCAAAAAAGCCCCCAGTGACTATGTACGCCCGCCCCACAACGAGCAGTTTTTTGTGCCCAGGGTGTATTAGTAGCTCAGCAGGTTGGCCGACGCTGACTGCTGTAGCTACCTCGCTGGTAGCCCGACAGCCCATGGGCTGCTCGGTCGCTTGACCTGCTCCGCAACCGGGCTACAGCGATCGACGATAGTTGATGACTTGGCGAATCTATCTGACTGTCCGCTCCCTTTGGTTGGGTGGGGATTCCTGGACTATCCCCAGTTCCTGACCCCTGCCTTCCCGTGACCCTTTATTCGGCGTTGAGACGGCTTGAGCATCCTCTGGCTTTGCCCTATCCCTCAAGCTCTCTCCCTCAAGCTCTCTCCCTCAGCTCTCTTCCTCACGTTGGCCCCTAGGGCGAGTGGTCTCTTGGGCAAGCGCCGGAAGGGGGCCACCCCCTGCACTGGGTTTGGTCATCGTCGAGAGAAGATTGGGTTCACCCGCTCTCCCTAATTGACCCCTGGGGGAGCGGACCGGAGACAGCGTCTGGGCAGAAGTTTCTCCAGAATAATGCTTACAACAAAAAGAAAAAATAAGGTCTTAATAAGAGGTTGGATCGGTGACAATTGTGATAAAGTTTACAGGTCTTTTACTGGCATTTTGATACTAAGAATAGTATAAGAATCCTCTTCCAAAGCGAATGGCTACAAAGGCCAATTTGAGGGTCTCCTTAACACATCAAGGTAAAGATTTGGTAGTTGATCTTACTAGTTGCATTTGCTAATTTCGTCAAGGGTTAATTCAGCAACCCCAATGAATGATTGATCTCTGACGACTTTTAGAGGCTAATTATGAGCGATTACAACACCAGCGGAAGCCAAATTTCTCTGAGTAACCTTGAAGCCCTCAGCTTTGATAGCTTTGGCCGCAATCCTAATCTGGATATTGTGTGTGTGACCCCTGTACGTACCGTCGTGCGCCGTGAAGAGGAAATTGTTCTGGTGCGCCGGGTGCGGAAGGTTGAAGAAGTGGATGCTAGTCCCGCTTGCCCCGTCAATACCAGCCAGATGGCTGCGGTGCAACAAGAGGGACGGACTGTCTATCAAGCCGCTTCCTAGGCAATCTTCTGATAGTTTAATGTGAGGCTGAGGGCCAGCAAAATCCTCAGTCACGGCTGAGGATTACCTTGTCTGGCCCTGGTTAGCCTCCCTAGCTTCCTAGTTGCTGGGTGAGGATGCCATGCCCCAGAAGAAGTCATGCTCTTTGGTTATCCTGCCTGAGTTGACCATAGGCAGCAAGAAATAGGATTAAGTTGCTTTCTCTTCAATCCGCTGCACAGAACCCATCGATGTCTTGGGCCAACTCCAAATTGGATAGACTGCTTGAGCGATAGCCCGATCCACGGTAGGGGCTAGGCTGACTGGGCTCGGTGAGCGATCGCACGTCCTTATTAAGTTATGGCGATCTACTGGTTGACTTCATTTCTTAGATCAGCAACGACGGAGTTTGTTTTTTAACCGCAGATTGCCGTGGTTTGCTGTTGATTCTTTCTTTTTTAGAGGGATTGGCCAAATGATAAACCCCATGCCTGAGAAAATGACCTTAAGCGCTACGGTACGAAGTTTTGAGGCGAATCATCCCGATTTTGAGACGGAAGCGTTAACCTACGTCAAAGACGCCTTTGGTAACTTTGAACGCGATGTAGCTGGCAATTTGATCAAAGTTACCAGCGTGGAGACTGGTATCGTCGCCCCTCGCTTGGTGGAGGGTAAACCGGTTTACAACGAAAATCGTGGACAAAACAGAGGCCAAACCACTAGCGGTCGCCTCGCCTTTGAACAATGGTTCAGCCAGACGCACCCGGCCCAGCGGCAACTCAATTTTGATTTTGGCCGACGAGATGACGGGGTCTATGTGTTTGAGGACCGGGCCTTCTTTCCCCTCAATCCCCAGGGGCAGCCCCTATGGAATAAGCTATTCACCGCCGATGGTGAAGCGTTGACCCAGGTTGGTCGGGATGTTTTGGGCAAAATTCGGGCCGTTCATCCTAACTTTGGCCAGGGAATGAGTGATTTAGAGGCCATGAAACAGCGCTACGACAACTGGTCTGTGCGCAACAACACCTATCATTTCACCTTGGAAGCAGAGACCACCTTTATTTACCGTGGCGATGAGGAATTTGCCTTCTTTGGTGACGACGACCTGTGGGTTTTCATCGATGACAAGTTGGTTATGGATTTGGGCGGCTTACATCCACCCCTGGGCTGTCAGGATTTAGCCGCCGGACGCCGCCAATCTGAGGATAGAAACGCTGCCCCTATGCCGGGCTACCTAGATCTGCGTTCAACCAATCCCCGCAACCGTTCCTTTAGTAGTAATACTCTGCGTCTGCGTCTGCGCGATGATCTGGGCATTAGCCATGCCGACGAATATCTGGAACTGGTATTAACGGTTGGGCAGCCCTACACCATGAAGTTGTTCTATGCCGAACGTCATACCCTAGAGGCTGACTGTTGCTTCTATACCACCCTGCAGTTCGCTGAGGCTGAAGCTAAAGCAGTGGTGGCAGCTCCAGCTGCTTCTCCGGCTGTGAGCACAACGAAATTTGG
>DVEE01000174.1 GCA_015295885.1 Leptolyngbyaceae cyanobacterium M65_K2018_010 | reverse complement strand
GACGTCGGTAATGTAACGCTTTACCGCGCCCCAGTTACCTTCCAGTTCCATCAACGCATCTAGCTCTGCTCCCCAGAGGTTGGGCTGCACCGGGCGGGGGACGTGGCCCAGTTCCAGATCAAAGCTATCGGCCAGGGAGTGGGCTGGGTCAGTACTGAGCACCAGGGTTTTATAGCCTAGCTCGGCACAGCGCAGACCTGTGGCGGCGGCTACTGAGGTTTTACCGACACCACCCTTACCGGTCATTAACAATACCCGCATGGGGTTCCTCGCCTTTTTCTACTGCGTACCTCTCTAATCTATAGGCTTTTGAGGGTTTCCGCAGAGGCACCCCAGGGCGATCCCGGCCGGGTTTTCAGAGTTTGCCTTTGGCCTTAGCTAGAGCCCGCAACCGTTCGGCATCGGCCCAGGCCAACCCTTTGAAAAAGTAGATCAGGGCAGTGATTAGGGCTAAACCCATGTAGAAAATCCGAATCCCCCAGCCTGCGCCATCAAAAATCATGGAAAAAACGCCGGGTTCAATACCGCTGAAGCGGGTGAGTTCAGACCGGAACCATTTTTGGTCTTCGGTCATGCGCTGCAGCTCAGCCGCCGTAGCCGGTAGCAGGGGCATTTTAGTGGTGGTTCGGTAGTAGCCCCAAAAGCCCTCGCTACCGCTTTCCCGCTTGAGGGCTAGATTAGCCAGGTCCACAATTTGTGATCGGGAAAGTTCCGACTCGGCGGTAAGCTGGTTCAACCACAGTTGATGCCGCAACCCATAGCTACTGAAAAACACCAGGGGCAAGGCTATGGCCAGGGCGATCGCCTTGAGGGCCAGGGATGTTTTAGCAGAGAGATAACGGGTGGCCCCCCCTAGCCCAAACCCCAGCAGGGCAAACAAGACTATACCGCTGAGTTCAACCAACTCTAGGCTTTTCAACCAACCTCCTACAATGGGCAGGGGGTGAAGCAAGGTCTCGGCGGCCCAAGTCACGATCAGCCTGGCCAGTAGAACGGTGATGGTGAGGGCCACAACGGCCAGTAGGTATTGCACAACGGCTGGTTTGGGGCGAGGCATGGACATGGGTGCAACCAGGACGAACAAGAACTGTGATGGGGTCTTCCAGGCATCGGCTAAGGGCGGCCGTCGCCCTGCTTGGCTAGATGATACCTGAATCGACTAAGGTGCCACCCCGATGGGGTCATGATTAGCCCTAAGGGCCGAAAAGTCAACATCCTTGAACAATCCGCCAAAACTGATGCCGCCAGGTCAGGGTTCAGCTATGCTTTAGTAATACATTTGTATTTATTGAGGCCTGGAGCTATGTCTATCGCCCAAACTACTCAGCTCTTGCAACTGGTCTTAAACTCAGCCCTCATGCTGATCATTGCCCTGGCCTGGTGGGGGGTGGTGGTGGTGCGACTAGCCACCCTGACTGAGCGGCTGCAGCGGTTGCCTCGCTCCCCCTACGAACTGCGGGTGCGCTACCGGCTGAATCGCCACAGTGCTCTGATCATGCACTACGTGTTGCTGATCTTGATGGCTAGTCTATGTTGTCTGGCCCTGCGGGCCTTGATTAGCGCCAATAGCTTAATTACCGCGGCTCTATGCCTTTTTGTTCTGGCTACGGTGGGGATGTTGCTCAGTGTTGTTCTGGCCCTGATGGAGTTTTATCAGCTCAATGGCCTGGTTCTGAGAAGCTCCCAAACAAACCCTGAGCACCGACCTAGGGCGTTACCTAGAAGCTTGCCCCAAGGGTTGTCCCAGCCTCCGGCCCAGGCGACTCGCCAGCAGGATGTGATCGCCAGCTAATCCCAGTTCTCCAGTCAGCCGCTCAGCCCCCAGACGTCCTCTCCCGATGGACTTTAGCCGACTTCAAGGCTAGCCAGTTGATCCGGGGCAAAGGCCCCCTGTTCCGTGACAATGGCCGTAATGAGGTGGGCTGGAGTGAGGTCCGAGGCCGGATTGTAAAAGTCGGCCCCCTGGGGGGAGGTCATCCGTTCTCCAAGGCGATAAATTTCCTGGGGATCATGCTGGCTCAGGGCCATGTCCTGGCCCGCCGCGATCCTGAAATCAATGGTGGAAACTGGAGCCGCCACCAGAAAGGGAATACCATGGGCCTTGGCGACCACCGCTAAGCTATAGGTGCCGACCTTGCTGATCACATCGCCATTGGCCGCAATGCGATCGGCCCCCACCAGCACCCCATGGATGAGTCCTTGCTGCATACAATGGGCCGCCATACTATCGGTCACTACCGTCACTGGAATACCCTCCTGCACACACTCCCAGGCGGTCAGCCGAGACCCCTGCAAGGTTGGTCGGGTTTCCCCGGCGTACACTCTGGCCAGGCGCCCTTCCCGCCACGCCGATCGCACCACCCCCAGGGAAGTGCCATAGCCAGACGTGGCCAAGGCACCGTGGTTGCAGTGGGTGAAAAGGGTGAGTTGTTGAGGCTGACCGGGCAGTTGGCTGAGGCCGTAATCGCCGATCGCATGGCAGCGTCTAAAGTCTTCCGCCTGCATGGCCTGGGCCTGCTCCAAAAGCTGTTGGCGCAGGGAGTCCACCGGGGCTTCTGGATGATGGCCTAGGCCCAACATTTGCTCAACGGCCCACTGCAGGTTAGCCTTATCTGGCCGGGTCTGCTTAAACTGTTCACCAAGGGTGGTTAGGCGTTCCCACAGAACCCCAGGATCCTCGGTGGGCATCTCGCGGGCCGCCAAATACAGGCCGTAGGCCGCCGCCAGCCCCAGGGCCGACCCCCCCTGCACAATACCCGATTGCAGAGCCTGCAACACATCTTCCCAACGATGGATGGAAACAATGTGATACCGTTCTGGCAACTGGCGCTGATCAATGAGCACCAGATGATCCGTCTGCCAAAGGACGGGGTAAACGTGGGTATCCGCAGAAACAACCATGGGGTTTAGCGGCAATGAAAAGCGCAGAAAACTGAGTTTTGAATGGCCTCATTATGGCATAGCCAATTTATTCCGCCCGTTGTAGGGGGGAAATTTTAGGGTCAATAATCTTGCGGCCCTGGCCCTGAAACTGAATCGCTAGGCAGATTTTGTTGCCCGCCCCAAAAATGTGGGTGACTTCCCCTGCCCCGTAGGCTTTATGCACCACCACGTCGCCGACATTCCAGTCTAGCTGATGGACCCCACTGCCCGGCT
>DVEE01000414.1 GCA_015295885.1 Leptolyngbyaceae cyanobacterium M65_K2018_010 | reverse complement strand
CGTCCTGGCCGGAGCCTACCAGCACCAGACCCAGCCCGACTACGTGGCCGAAAAAACCGCCGGGGGGATTGCCGCCGAGGATGTTCAGCGCTTTACCCTGGCTGATATTCGCAGAGGTTGTTTGCCCCAGCTCATGGCCCTGCATGGCAATCTCTGTGTCGTCGTCGATGGTGAATCCCAAGCCGACCTCAACCAGTTTGCCCAGGATCTTTTGACTGCAGTTGCTCAGGGTAAGCGCTTTCTTTTGCGCAGCGCTGCCAGTATTCTGACAGCCTTGGCTAACCTGCCCCCCCAACCCATTGCGGCGGACCACATGCGAACCTACGTGCGGGGTGGGGTGCCGGGAGCCATCATAGTTGGTTCCCATGTTAAAACCACCACTCAGCAGTTGGAGCAATTGTTAAAAGAACCTGGGGTCACAGGCATTGAGGTCAATGTTGCCCCGTTGCGAGATGGTGGCCCTGGGGCACACCAGACCCTCTTGGCCGATACCCTTCAACGGGTAGAGGAAATTCATGGGATGGACAAGGTGCCCGTGGTCTACACCAGCCGAGAGGAACTGACCTTTGAAACGGTGTCAGCCCGCCTTGATTTTGGGATCGCGGTTTCCTCCCTACTGATGGATGTGATTCGGGGTCTACCGAGGGACATTGGCTTTTTGATCAGTAAGGGGGGCATTACCTCTAACGATACCCTGAGCACTGGTTTGGCCTTAAAGACAGCCCGCTTGCTGGGCCAAATTCTGCCCGGTGTTTCTGTGGTGCGAACCCCGACGGATCATCCCCAATTTCCTGGTTTACCGGTGGTGCTGTTTCCAGGGAATGTGGGGGATAGGGACGCCCTAGCAACAGCCTACCGCCGTTTAGTCGGGACCTAAGGGACGTGCTCAAAATAAAAGTACCGACTCCTGACTGGAATTTGTCCCATCTACCCACCCCCTCACCCCCTCACGACCTATCACCAGCGGGATCTTGTTTTCCCGCTGATCCCTAAGTAGGCGGGTGGAGTGGAGGAGGTGGAACCCCCAGAAGTTTGCGCTTCGCTAGGCCTTGGGAGGGTATCAACGTAAATAGATGCCTTGAGCGGTCAACGGCGCTTGGCCGGCCAGGATTGTAACTGTTTGAGACATCCCGTTGCATCTGTAACGATTACAGTTGCAGAAATCCCTTAGTATTTGTCATTATTGATCAAATAGAATTCCGTTCAAATTCAACGATAAATAACTCGCTAGGGTTTACCGCTTGTTCTCCAGCACTCGGTCTTGGCCAGTCTAGATAGCTTTTAAAAATCCATTAGTCAGTTCAGTCTCGTTCAACCCCTAAGCTCTCACATAGGAATGGGTTAGTTATGAAGGTCATTTACGATGTTCCCAAGCGAGCCTACATCAACGCTATGGAGTTGCTGGTAGCAGAGGAAGTGGAACGACAAATTCAAGGACTGCCCCCCCGGGTCGTGAAATATCTCAACGTTACCGAAGTAGAAACCTACGCGCTAAATCGTCTGCCGGCTCTCTATGCCTCTAGCGAAAAAGGGTGGCAGCACCAGTGCGAAAAAGCGAAACGGGAGCTGGGTGCTCAAATCAAAAATACGGTGCGTCAGGCGATCGCAGCGGTGCAGGTTGATCCCATTCGCAACGCAGAGCCCCTAAGGCTGGCGACCGATGAATCCGCGAATGGGGTTCTAGAATCGTTACGGGAGCTGTTTAAGCAGCCTGACCTAAGCTGGGATGGGGTGGTTAACCGTCTGCGGGTGATGGTCACTCAGCGGTCTACTCCCCAGCTGCAGGTAGATTACACCCATGGTGAGGGCTCTCACCGCCCTCGCTATCACCAAGACTCCGTCGCTCAAAGCCCCGTTGGCCCGAGTGAAGCCCCGGCCTCTGGCGAAGCCCATCCACCCCATTGGCGGCCCGGCACCTACGGGGCTGAAGTGTCTTGGCAGAAAAATCATCAGCTCAACCGACAGGCGCCAATCTTTGACTGGAACGACCCCCGCTATAGCAAGTGAGCGTGACCTAGCAAAGCCGGGGGAACGCCGAGGTTTTGCACCCCTTGTTTAAGGCTACGGGCCCGGTCGGGGTCGAAGCCTTCGTAGAGCTGGATGGCCTGGCTAAAGGCCTGTAGGGATTCGGGCAGTTGGCCAAGTTTAAAAAGAGCCACGCCCAAGTTTTGATGGGCTTCTGCATAGCTGGGCTGGAGGGCAATGGCCTGGCGATAGGCGGCAATGGCTTCATCTAGGTAGCCCCTGGCCCGTTGGGCGGTACCCAGGTTGTAATAGGCCACGGCCAAAGTGGGATCGACGGCAATCGCCTGTTCAAACAGTGCGATCGCCTCGGTCAATGCCCCCTGATTTTTCTTCAGGCTGCCGTAGTTAACCCAGGCCCCTAGCTTGAGGATAGGGGGTACCGGCTGTTCCAGGGCGGCCTGGTAGTCCTGAGCCGCCAACTCGCTGTGATCGATCTGATAGGCGAGGGCGCGGTGGTAGTGCAGTTCATAACGAGTGATGGGATCTAGACCATTCCCCTGGTTCAAGGCCCGATCGAGGAGGGGTAGCGCCGCTTCGGGATGGTCTGTTTCCAGGTAAAGGGCAGCTAGTTTATTCAGCACATACCCGTCGTCAGGGTGCTCGGCCAGATACTGTTCCATCGTGGTGCGGGCCCGTTCAAACTTGCCCCGCTGCACGACCACCGCCGGGTCATAGCCACTGTGGTGAAGGGCCACATCCGTTAGGGTGATGACTTGCCAGTGAGGATTTTGGTTTTGCAGGTGGGCAATACTGTCATCCACGGTCTCGTGGTAGGGACGATGGAAGCTAATTTCCGGCAGGCGACGGAAAAAGCGCGTGATCAGAGTATAGGGGGCCTGGGGTGCCCCCAACTCTAAGCGCAGCAGGTTCACCGCCACAATATCCTGGGCGGCGACGCCACCAACCGGTTGCCCTTGGTCGAGGTGTCGAAGCACTGGGGCGATCTGAGGCTGCAGCCTTTCGTCCGCATCTAGAACCAGCACCCAATCGCCGGTGGCATAGCCCAGGGAGGCATTGCGAGCAGTGGCAAAGTCGTTAGTCCAATTCCAGGCATAAACCTGGGCTCCGCAGGATTGGGCGATGGCTGCGGTATCGTCCTGGGATCCCGTATCCACCACAATGACTTCATCGA
>DVEE01000009.1 GCA_015295885.1 Leptolyngbyaceae cyanobacterium M65_K2018_010 | reverse complement strand
CCTGCGACATCTCCGCCTGGGATGCCTTCTACCTGGCCATGTTCTGGATGCTCAATACCATTGGCTGGTTGACCTTCTACTGGCACTGGAAGCATCTCACCCTGTGGTCGGGCAACGTCGCCCAGTTCAACGAAAACTCGACCTACCTGATGGGGTGGTTCCGGGATTATCTGTGGCTCAATAGCTCCCAGCTGATCAACGGCTATAACCCCTACGGCATGAACAACCTGGCGGTTTGGGCCTGGATGTTCCTGCTGGGTCACCTGGTCTGGGCGACAGGCTTCATGTTCCTGATCTCCTGGCGGGGCTACTGGCAGGAGTTGATTGAAACGCTGGTTTGGGCCCATGAGCGCACTCCCCTGGCGAACCTGGTTCGCTGGAAGGATAAGCCCGTTGCCCTGTCCATCGTGCAGGCTCGGGTGGTCGGTCTAGCTCACTTTACGGTGGGGTATATCGTTACCTATGCGGCCTTCCTGATTGCGTCTACCTCGAGTCGATTCGGCTAGGAGGGTGAGGTGGGCTTGCCCCACCTCACCTCTGAGACTTCAATCTCAAATCACGGTAGGGTGGGCCTTGCCTGCCCTACGCGCCCAACCCTCCCTCTAGGAGAGGTCAACCGCTTCTTCTCAGAACCGTTGTCTAGATCACCCGATGGTCTGATACCAGCTGGATCGACCGTTTCCTGTTGCGGCAAACCCTTATAACCTAATTGTCTTTTACGGATCCATTCTCAGAACTTTCCCCTTACCCTGGGTGGGGCAGGCCCATCCTAGTGTTTACTAAGACCCGGAAAACCGCTGGGCATAAGAATTTTTCAGATTTGAGGTGACTCAGAGGCCCTCGGCAAATACCCTCTGACAACCCCCACAGGCTTGAGACGGATGGAGACTCTCCGCTTCTCAAGAGTCCTGGTTCTTCGGGGTAGTTGAGCCAGGACTTTTACTTTTCCCCGCTGTCTGTTCTTCATCCCCATAGGGCTCAAAACTATGGAGATGGGGAATTTAAACCAAACCAACCTGGAGGCAAATTAACCCATGACCAATCAAGTCGTCAGTGCCTACAAAGGCGATCCCCAACTGGGGCACTTGTCTACACCCATTAGCGATTCCGCCTTTGTGCGAGCCTTCATCGGCGCTCTGCCCGCCTACCGCAAAGGCATGGCCCCGCTGACCCGAGGGTTAGAAATTGGCCTGGCCCACGGCTATTTCCTGGTTGGCCCCGAGGTGGTGGTGGGTGCCCTGAGAGACTATGAGGCGGCTCCTTACCTGGCTGGGTTGCTGACTGCAATTGCCATTGTTCTGTTGGGTACCGCCGGCATGGGAGCCCATGGGCTGGTTTCCCTCAAACCCGCCGCCGAACATCCCCCTGGCACCGATGCCCTGAAAACCTCTGAAGGGTGGAGTGAAATGACGGCGGGCTTCTTCCTGGGTGGTATGGGCGGAGCCTATATGGCCTATTTTCTCTTGACTCACTATGAGGAGATTAACGCCATCTTTAGGGGCTTTGTGAATAACTAAAGGGTTGCAAGTCAGCCTGTTTGAACGGTTAACGCGGAGCAACGCGCTGACCGGCAATCTTTCCACCTACCGACGAGATTCTGCGATCTAAAGTTCAGTTACTAAGGAGACTTCAATCATGGATGGAACCTACGCTGCGTCCTGGCTGCCCTGGATTTTGATTCCCGTGATTACCTGGTTGATGCCAGCGGCTTTGATGGGATTGTTATTTTTCTACATTGAGAGTGATGCCTAGGGCGGTTGATGGCCGATAGAGTGGGTTGCAGCGTTGGCTACCCTCAAGGTCAATCCCCCATTACAGTCAGAAAGCGCGGTAACCCGCGCTTTTTTTGGGTTGAGCCTGGATCGTAAATAAATGCCTAGTCTAACTGGATTCTGCTGGGCTGCATCTTAGGATCAGGCTATCGAGTGAGGTGCGATCGCAGCTATGGTGCAACCGGCTTCTTCCTCTGGGGCCTTTTCACCCAACCCCTCCTCGCCAACCCAGGCTGCAAAGCGGCGCTCTAAACCATCCTGGTGGCTGATTCCCCTGACCGTCGGCATCTTAGCGGTGGGGGGCGGCCTGTGGTGGCGACTGGGGCAGTCTCCGGACAAGAATGTTGTGGCGCTCAGCGGACGGCTAGAGGGCTACCCTACCAACGTGGATGTGAAGGTGGCAGGCCGCATTGAGGAACTGATGGTGCGGGAAGGTGACCGGGTTGAGGCGGGACAGGTGGTGGCTCGGCTGGATGAGGCCGAACTCCAGGCCCAGCAAGCGGGGGCCCAGGCTCGCTTACAATCTGCTCGGGATCGGGAGCAACAGGCCCGGCTCCAGCTCAATGTCATTACCAGCCAGATTCGAGAAGCCACCTTGGTGCAAGCCCAGGCCGAGGGTGATAGTGCCGGTGGCTTAGCCCAGGCCCAGGCTAACTTGGCTACGGCCCAGGCCCAACTGGCCCAGGCCCAGGCCCAACAGCAGGAAGCCCAGGCTCAGTTGAGGTTAGCCCAGAGCGATCGCGATCGACTGGCTAGCCTATTTCAGGCCGGTGGTGTGAGTGCTCAGGAGTATGACCAGGCCGTGACTCGCTACGACACCGCCCAGGAGTTAGTCCGTAGCCGAGCCGCAGCCGTGGAAGCGGCCCAGCGCCAGGTTACGGCGGCTACCGGAGCTGTCACCCAGGCCCAGAGCCGCACTCTCAACCCCGCCATTCGCAGTACCCAGGTTGAAACCTTGCAGCAACAACTCAATGTGGCCCAGGCCCAACTGGCCCAGGCCCAGGCCGACGTGGCGAATGCCAGTGCCGCCTGGCAAGAAACCGAAGCTCGTTTAAACAACCTCACCGTGGTCAGCCCAATTGCCGGGATTGTGCTGACTCGTAGTGCTGAACCCGGTACGGTAGTCAGCCCTGGCTCAACCCTACTAACTGTGCTTGACCCCAATCAGGTGTTTCTACGGGGGTTCATTCCCCAGGGGCAAATCGGGCTGGTACGGGTGGGGCAAACTGCCCGGGTGTTTTTAGATTCGGCCCCGGATCAGCCCCTAGAGGCCACGGTTCGGGCCATTGACCCCCAGGCTTCCTTTACGCCAGAGAACATTTACTTTCGTGAAGACCGGGTGCGCCAGGTGTTTGGGGTCGAGCTGGCGATTACCGATCCGGGCGGCTAC
>DVEE01000197.1 GCA_015295885.1 Leptolyngbyaceae cyanobacterium M65_K2018_010 | reverse complement strand
CCCTAGCCGCCATCGCGATCGCGATGGCAGTAGTCCACAGCCAATCCTGATCCAACTCAACCCGAACCTTCATCTTCGGAGTAGTTCTTAATAAGTAAAACCTATTGCAAACACTCCTTCAGGTTCGTTACTATTCTCATTAAGGAAATGTTATTGAAATTCTCTGGGGAGGACTTAAGGCCGTGGTTGCATACACTCCCTCTGCCCTCAAGGCCGAGCTGAACGAGCGGGGCTGGCGCATGACCCCCCAACGAGAAACCATGCTTAAAACCTTCCAAAATCTGCCAGAGGGCACCCACCTGAGTGCCGAGGATCTCTGTGATTTGCTCGATAAGGAAGGCGAACCCATTAGCCTATCGACTATCTATCGCAACCTCAAACTCATGGCCCGCATGGGCATTTTGCGCGAGCTGGAGCTAGCCGAGGGCCAAAAGCGCTACGAAATTAATCAGCCGGCCCCCCACCATCACCACCATTTAATCTGCGTGCGTTGCAATAAAACCATTGAGTTCAAAAACGACTCGGTGCTTAAGGTGGGGGCAAAAACGGCCGACCGTTCCGGTTACCATCTGCTCGATTGCCAACTGCTGATCCACGGCATTTGCCCGCCCTGCCAGCGATCGATTGTGCCCATCTAGGCCAAAAGCCACTCTCCCGGGCAGCAATTTTGAACCATCCTAGGGCTGGGGAGCTAGCTTGGCTTGGGCTACAGCACCTGATGGGTATATTTATGCTGCTTTACGTTGTCAGTTCGTGACACTTTATTCTTTGGATTTAAAATTCGCTTCTTGTCGGTGGAATAGTTGAGATCAGCCCGGACAGTGCCCACCGGAATCACCTCAGCCGTCGCAGGCCGGCTCTGATAGGTACGCGCCGCCGCCAGCACCCGCTGTTCAAAGTCGGCGCAGCGCTGGGGCAGGGGCTGATCGGCCTGTTCTTCGGCCAAAACCCATTGGCCCAGATCCATAGTTAAAGCCTGTTCTACAGTAGTGCCCCACACCTGGCGATAGGCGGTGGGGATACCCTGCAACAAGGTTTCCAGGTAAGCCGATGGCACCGGTTCAATCACCCCCAGCGCTTCCATTTCCCCCTCCCTTTGCAGGTAGCAGGTAGCCCAACCCAAGAGCACATAACTGTCTGGAGCAAGACCTGAATCGGTCAGGTTCATCAACGCATTCACCATGGGGGTTGCAACTCATCACTAAATTTGCATTCTAGCCCCTGGCCTAGCTCCCACCTAGGCAACCCCAAAAACTGTCACAAAACAAAAACTCCTGCTGGACGCCTCAGGGTTGGATAGTTACAGACGCACACCTATTTCAGAACCATCACCTAAGTTTGCGGCAACAAATGGTTTGACACCACTCGGAATTTTTGCTTCTCTTCCGTATAATCTCGTAGCCAATCGGGTCAAATCCAACTATGTAGATGATTTTTGCCTTAATCTCTACGTCCTTTCTCGGTTTAGCCCGATTAATCTAAGTGCCAATATATCAGTGCTAAGAGCATCACCACTGTTACAGGGAGTCAACATGGGCATCTACGGAAAACGCAGTCGAGCTACCCCACCGTCCTTGAATTCAGGGCTACCCCCCTCGGTGGCCCTACTGGCTGAGAAGCGAGGGCAAGCCTCACCTCGCCCTAGCGCGACTCAACCCGCCGCCTTCTCCGAAGCTGCCCTGCGCCACTCCGCCATTGCCGCGGTGCGCCAGGGGCAATATCCCCTAGCCCTAGTGCTGTTTAATCAACTGATTGAGCGTCAACCCCACAGTGCCACCTATTACAGCAATCGGGGATTGGTGAACCTCTGGTGTGGCCATCTCACCGCCGCCCTCAATGACTTTAACCAAGCGATCGCCCTCGATCCGGATTTGACCCAGGCCTACAACAATCGGGCCAGTTGCTACGTAGCCCAGGGCCTTTTAGACCAAGCCCTGGCCGATTACGATCGCGCCGTAGAGTTAAACCCCTTTAATACCCGGGCCCGCATTAATCTGGGGGTGACCCTGCGCGATGTAGGCCAACTGAATTCGGCCCTGGCCTGCTTTGATGATGCCCTGTTGTTTTATCAACTCTCCGAGTACATCTACGCCGAACGGGGCCGCACTTACCACCTTCGCGGTGACTGGAACTGTGCCCTCGGGGACTATCAACGCTGTCTGCAAGCCATTGCCCAACAACCCTTCGAGCCTTCCCTAGATCAATTGGCCCAACGGGTAGAGCGGTGGATCCATGAATTGAGGGCGGCGGGTTAGCTCTAGGCTACCAGCGATGTCTGGAATAGCCCTTTGCCAACCCTCGCCGAGGGGGAGTTAGTCAATCGCGATGGTCTGAGGCCCACCGCCATTCTGCTGATTAGCCGAGTAACCGGTGCCACGACCGGGTGGAGTCACCCCTTGGTTAGTCAACCAACTCTTCACCGGATCATCGCCCAGGCTGAGGCGCAGTAATCCTGAGGCAACCCCCCCCAAAAAAGCTGCTGGATGGCCCATGAGTTCTCGCACCAAGGGCGACAGTTCATCTAAAAACATAATCTGCTTTTTGCTCTAGCCTTCACTCTGCCATCCTAGCCCGAAATCTCACTCCAGTTCACCTCCAAACCGACCCCAAAGTGATCGGAGAGGCCGCGCAGATCCTCGAGACTATCGGGCCAGGCAAAGGTGCTTTGAATCTGCAACCCAAATCGGTGGGGCATGCAAATGTGGTCGATGTTAGAGTGCTGGCTGTTGATGAGGCGGCGCACCGGATCGTTATCACCAAAGGTCAGACATTCTAGATTCGCCTCTAGCAAAGCCTGGCGCAGGGCTTGTTTGGTGCGGCGCGAGCCGTAGTAGGGCAAGACATTGAGGTCTTGATTGAAATCGCCCGCGACCACCAGCGTGGCGTTGGGGTGGGTGATTTGCAGTTGTATCCAGTCGGCCTGTTGCACCCCTAGGGCCGCAGTAAAGGCTTCACCGTTGGCGGCTGGATAGGTGCGCCAGTCACTGTCTAGCCAGGGCAGGATGGTGCCATAGATCAGGCAGCCATGTTCGGAATCCAACGCTATTAGACCACAGGCCGTGCGGGCAGCATCGGCGGTGGGCACTGGGGTGATGTCGCGATCGCGCACCCAAATTTGCACCCAACGCTCGCCCTCCTCGGCGGGGCGGTCGGGCAACCCACTGGAGATAGACCGATAGTTACCCCCCGGGGCAATTCCCCCATGGGTTTCGGTCAACACCCAGATGTCGGCATTGATGCGGTCGATCCATTGCTGCTGGCGGTCTGCCTTGGGGGTGCCAGGCAGGGCCCGCTCCAGATTCCAGGTAGCAATTTTCATAGCCAGGTCACGGCAGACCAGAAACCTAAAACTGTAACCTTGACTACTAAATCCTCCGATAACCCGTTTTGTATATCGTCTTAGATACAAAGTTAGCTACGAATTCGCTGGGGCTGGCCGCCAGCCTGGCCAGTTGGCGGCATCGGCTCCCTAGGGGGTGGGATCGCAGCGAATTTCCACCATGAAACCATCGGGATCATAGAAGTACACGCCACGACCCGTAGGGCGGGTGACGGGGCCATGGGCAATGGGGATCCGATGCTGGTGCAGCATCGCCAACGCTTGGTCAAACTGGTCTGGGGCAATGTCAAAGGCCAGATGGTAGGCGCGGGTAAAGGATTTTTCAGGGTCCGGGTGGGGGGGATCCAGGTCGGGGGCGTAGAACAGATCTAGGATCAGGCCATCGGGGGTGACAAAGTTGGCCACCTGCCCCGTGGCCACCAGTTCCTTCAGGGTGTCATCCACTTCATCGCCGGTCAGTTCTTTCAGCCCCAGCAGGCGGCCGTAGAACTGGCGAGCAGCGGTCATATCCTTCACATTTAGAGCCAGGTGATGGACTCGCCGGAGTTGGCCCGCCTGCAGGGTCACTGGGGATTGGGTAGGCTCGGTCTTGGTCATGGGCGGAGGCTAGGGGTGACAAAGGAACCCAGATCGGCCGGGCAGAGGTGATCGTTGAGCACCTCTCCGTCTTTAAACCAAATGATACGCTGGCTGGCCCGGGCCACGTCTGGTTCGTGGGTGACAAGGACGATGGTGATGCCCCTGCGGTGCAACTCGGCAAAAATGGTCAGCACATCCTCGGTGGTGTGGGTATCGAGGGCACCGGTGGGCTCATCGGCCAGGAGTAGGAGAGGACGGTTGACGATCGCCCGGGCAATGGCCACCCGCTGCTGCTGCCCCCCAGACAGTTGATTGGGGCGGTTATTGAGGCGATCGCCCAGGCCCACCTGTTGCAGGGCCGCGATCGCCCGCTGGTGTCGTTCAACCCGGCTGACACCGGCGTAGACCATGGGCAGTTCCACATTTTCCCGGGCGGTGAGTTGGGGCAGCAGATGAAACTGCTGGAACACAAAGCCAATTTTCTGATTGCGAATGTGAGCCAGGGCGGCATCGTCCAGGCTGGCCACATTTTGGTTGTCGAAGTAATAATCCCCCCCGGTGGGTCGATCCAGGCAGCCAATCATATTCATGGCCGTAGATTTCCCCGACCCCGACGGGCCCATGATGGCGCAATATTCCCCCGGCCAAATGGTCAGGTCCACATTCCACAGGGCGCGTACCTCGGTGTTACCGGAACCATAGACCTTCTGGAGCTGGCGAAATTCAATCAGGGGATTGGGCATGGCGGCAGGTTCCCTTAGCGATCGCCCCCTAGGGTGTCCTGGGTGACATTGTAAAGCTGGTAGCGTTCTTCAATCAGGCGATCCACATCTTCGGCGGCCAGCCGTTTCACGTAGTTCAGCTTCACCTCCTCTAAAAAGCTCACCACCAGGGTTTCCAGTTCCCCTAAATCCTCGTTCTCCTGAAGTTGCCGTTTGAAGGAATCGGTAAATTTTTTCATCAGAGCCTGGGTCAGTTCGCCCCCCTGGGGATTTTCAAAGGAACCCTTTAGCGCCCCGTAGGCATTGGCGGATAGCTGGGCCACCACCCCTTGAGCAATCTGGTCCGGTAAATTCCCCACCCCCGGCAGTTGGCGAAAGCCCTGGTAACCAGGGGCCTGGTCAAAGGCGCGGGTGATGCTGTGCTTGAGCAGGGCATCTAGTTCGGGTTTAACCTCGGGCAGCACGTTGTACACCGTTAGGGCGGCTAAGCGCTGGGACAGCACCTCCAGGTCATTGACGCCGCTGACATCGATATAGCGTCGGTTAGAGCCCCCACTGAGTAAAGCTTGAGTGACGGAACCATCCCGAATCAGGGCCTGCATCTGATCAATCAGCCGCAGGATGACCACTTCGGTGAGTTCCACGGCCACCTGGCTAAACAGGAAGCGGCTGACCCGATTCTTGACCGGATCCAAGTCAATCAAGTTGGACTGATTAACCCGAATGGTCACCGGAAGCAGCCGCGATAGGGCCAACCAGGGCACTCCCAGGGCACTGAAGGGGGTGATCAACAGTAGGTCGTACCAGCGCCAAAGTAGTGCATCGCGCCAGGTAAAGTTTTTGTAGCGGCGATCCAGATAAAAACTGCGGGCCAGGAGTTCCAGGCCAAACAGCAGGTTAAACCAGATATCAATGCGCCAGAATCGGTCGATAAAACCGCCGTGAACCCCAAGGCGGCGAAAGAAGTTGGTTTCGACCAGCGGTCTGATGTCTTGGTTGAAAAAGGCGATCTCACCGGGAAAGCCCGCCTGGCTCAGGTGGTCATAGCTCCAAAATTCAGTGAAGGAATCGGTGGCCGACTCGTTATCCATGCGATCGCGCATCTCGTTCTTAATCCGCTCCAAATTGCCGGATCGATTCGCCAGTTGGAAGGGATTTTCCGCCACCATGGCGGCACTCTGCTGCTGCAAATCCACCAGGATATCCTGGGCCTGGGGAGAGGTGAGTCCGGTTAGGGACACCTGCTCTTCCAACTGGTCCACCGTCGCCAGGTAGTGGCTGGTAAAGCGATGGGGTTCAATGCCCTTGAAGGTTTCGCCGTACCAGGTGGTTAACCCCGGCAACCAGCGCAGGTAAATATCCCGCAGGGGAATGTAGCTCAGATCCAAAATCACCAAAATCAGATTCAGCAGCGCCAGCAACGCCATCAGGCGCTCAAACCAGAGGGATTGGGCTCGGCGGGCGCGGGCATCGTACTTTGAAAATTGCCGACCGCTAGCAGCATTGCGGGGGCGAGACAGGGCGGCCATAGACCAACTCCATAGGCTTCCTTAGCCACAATGCCTGGTCTTCGCCCGTTTGTCATCTGCTGCGGCAGGGCGGACTAGGATTCGCTACCATCATAGTAAACATTTGTTAAGTGCTTTCCCTATGACGGCCGCGGCTCCCCATACCACCGATCCCCTCCAGGGCACCTACTGGACCTGGCGCGACCAACCGGTTCACTACGTCGTTGCTGGGGAGGAACGGCGCGATCGCCCGCCGCTGTTGTTAGTCCATGGCTTTGGTGCCTCCACGGATCACTGGCGCAAGAACATTCAGGGCTTGCAGCCAGACTTTCAAGTCTGGGCCATTGACCTGCTGGGATTTGGCCGCTCGGCTAAGCCCGACTGGAACTACAGCGGCGCCCTCTGGCAAGCCCAGCTCTACGATTTCATTACCGAGCAGATTGGGCGGCCTACGGTGCTGGCCGGAAACTCCCTGGGGGGCTACGCCTCTCTGTGCGTGGCCGCTAACCATGGCGAAGCCACCGCTGGCCTGGTGCTGTTGAATAGCGCCGGCCCCTTTTCGGAATCCTCCCCCACCCCACCCCCCCGGCCCAACCCGGTGGCCCAGTTGATCCAATCCCTGCTCCTCCAACCCCTGCCCAGTTGGCTGCTGTTTCAGTATGTGCGCCAGCCCGCCACCATTCGCCGCACCCTAGAACAGGTATATTTGGACAAATCCGCCATTACCGACGAACTGGTGGCCGCCATTCACCGGCCCTCCTGCGATCCTGGGGCGGCCCGGGTGTTTGCCTCCGTGTTCAAATCCCGCCAGGGCGAAAAGGTGGACGAGCTCCTGCAAAAAATGGCCTGCCCCCTACTTATGCTCTGGGGCGAAGCCGACCCCTGGATGAACTGCCGGGCCAAGGGATCTCAATTTCGGCAATACTACCCCTCCCTGACCGAGTACTACCTGCAGGCGGGCCACTGCCCCCACGATGAAGTGCCCGATCAGGTCAACTCCTTGCTGCGGGATTGGGTCTTAGCAGTCCTTGGAGCCTAAGGGCAGGGACGAACGAACTCAGCCCCTAGAGTTTCTACCCGGCCATGGCACCAGCACCCCTCCAGGTGGTCGTTAACCAGCCCCACCGCCTGCATAAAGGCGTAGGCCGTGGTAAGGAGGTGGCCCCATTCGTCATCGTGGTAGCGCCGGTAGTCGGGCTGGTCCCCGCTCCACCAGTAGTAGGGGAGATCGTCTGCAGCGGTTAAAAGGTACTGCGAGTCAAGATCTGCCATGGCGGGGAAGATGCCCTGATGCGAAAGGAGGTTGCAAGCCTAGAACGCCGGTGCAGAACCCAGTTTTTCGATCAGAATGTATGTCATTCGTTAGAACGGCACCTCAGAAACCGGGTTTCTAGCCCTACTGTACAGATGCTCTAAATCATTAAGAGAATTTCAGCTGGAGAATTTCAACCTACGACTCTCAGCGAAAGGTGGTAGGCAACACCCAAACGGATTCATTGGCCGGGTCAAAAATGATCTGCCCCAGAACCCGCAGAAAAGAAGCCCCAAACTGGGCCGCGGGCTCATCCATGGTGGCAATGCCCCCGCACTGCCCAGAACCCTGGCCCTTGCGCACCAGATAAAAGCTGGCCTGACGATACATGGCTGCGCCCTCGGCATCTTCAAGGCGCAGCCAGTACCCCGGCAGGACATAGACCCGGTCCGTGCGCAGGGTTCCCTGGCAGTCGTTGAATTCCAGACTATCCACTTCCACCAGGGGCAGATCAGCGGCGACCAATTGGGCGTAGTAGGCCTCATTGATGTCGATGGAATAGGGCCGCACCCCATCGCCATAGCCCGAGTCCAGTTGAGCCCAGGTTTTGGTGCCCACGGCCCCGCCATGGAGGCCCGCCTGGAAGTCGATGAACAGCACCGGTACATTGGGACGGATCTGCTGGGTGGGGTCGGCACTAAAGAAGCCGGTCTGGTCAAAACGCCAGAAGCCCTGTTCCGCCAAGGCACGGGTATCACAATCCCTCGACACCAACAGATGCTCGTCGTTGGCGTTGTCGTAGCGCATTTCCACCACCACCTGGGACAACATATCCGTGCCAATAACGCCGAGCTGGTCGCCCACGCCTAGGGCAGTAATGTCGCGATCGCTGACCAGGAACGGGTTTTGCTCTGGCAGCCCGGGTAGGGCTGGGCCGGCCAGGGTGATGGGGGCATCGCCGGTGGCCAGCACCCCCTTCTCTACGGAGGAGGCGGTGGCGGCGTAGTCAATCAGAAACGGCCCCGTCTGGCCATCGACGGTCAACTGGATGTAGGGTTCGCTGGACAGGGGCGGTGTCTGAATCGAAAAGCGAACCCCCGGACAATAGCTGGGAGCGATCGCGGGATCCTCAACCGCTTGATCCGCTAAGGACATCGGCGCGCTGAACGCCGGGGTCAGAGGGGCCATCAAGCCCGCGACTACCACAGTCAGCAGCCAAAGGTAGGGCAGGTAAACCATAGATAACACCGGTACTCTGCCCTTTAGCATGCCTCAACAGCGCAGCGATTGGATGGGGTTAGGGCAACAGCTTCAGCAAGGCTTCCGCGGCAGGTCCCGAAGAGGCCGGGTTCTGACCGGTCACCAGCTTACCGTCCACTTCAACGTAGGGAGCCCAGTTGGCCGCTTTGCTGTAGATGCCACCGCGTTCCTTGAGCCGGTCTTCCAACAGGAAAGGGACGATGGAGGTGAGGCCCACTGCAGCTTCCTCTTCATTGGTGAAGCCTGTCACGCGCTTGCCTTTCACCAGATACTCGCCGTCCTGGCTGCGCACATTCACCAACGCAGCCGGCGCATGACACACTGCAGCAACCGGTTTATCAGCCTTCACAAAGGCTTCGATCAGGGCGATGGATGCGGCGTTGTCGGGCAAGTCCCACATGGTGCCATGGCCGCCCGGGTAGAAGACCGCATCAAAATCATCCGCGGCGATCTCGGCGAGCCTTTTCGTGTTGGCCAGCTCAGCCTGCGCGGCCGTATCGGCATTGAAGCGTTGGGTTAATTCGGTCTGGTTTTCGGGTAAGTTGCTCTTCGGATCCACCGGCGGTTGACCGCCCTGCGGAGAGGCCAGGGAGACCTCCGCTCCAGCATCCTTCAGCAGGTAATAGGGGGCAGCAAACTCTTCCAGCCAGAAACCCGTTTTGTCACCGGTATCGCCGAGTTGATCGTGGGACGTGAGTAGGATGAGAATCTTCACTGCCAACCTCCTTATATTTTTATATTTTAAAGCCCGTCTTAAAACGCCGATACACTATAATTTAAAGTCTTTCAATTGATTGTTCAATTCCAGTCAATACTTCTCGCGCTGTTTGAGGACGTTCACTCGGACTGCGACTAAGCGTAGTTGCCAATCGAATAGCTACATCTTCGGAGGCATCTTTTCTGTAATGTCGTATGTCAGGAGCATCTTGAGTGATTTTGACCTGTAGTATTGCATAAACCTCTTGAACTTCATCAAAGGGAATTTTCCCTGCGATCATTTCATAAAGTACAACGCCAAAACCGTATATGTCCGATGCTTTAGTAATTTCATGCCCTGAAAACGCCTCAGGCGCAAGGTAGCCAGGAGAACCAGCGAATTCACCCATGGCAGGTATGGCGGTAATATCCCTTTGAACTGCACCAAAAATACGAGCTATACCAAAGTCACCAAGGGCGACTCGTCCATGGGGATCTGACTCAAAGAGGATATTACCTGGCTTGATATCTCGATGCAATACGCCTTTTGAGTGAGCAAAATCTATGGCATTGGCCACCTGCCCAGCAATTGCAAGAATATCCTGACCCGGTATTCGATCGTGAGACCTAAGCCAGTCACGTAGAGTACCCCCACCAAAATATTCCATCACGATAAATGGATAGCCACCATGTAAACCTCTATCAAGGATAGTAACAATGTTCCTATGAACTAAAATTTCTGCGGTACGTTGTTCTTGGCGAAACAACTCGAAGGGTGGTGAACCTGGCATAAGACCTCGCCAAAACAACTTGACAATTACTTCATTGCCATTAAGGTATTTTGCTCGATACAAAGTTGCATTTGCACCTCCATAAAAATTAGACCCAATAATCACCTTATTGCCTGTGGCTGTAGTCAAGGTCATTCCCCTTTGGACCACTGGGGAAAAGTTGGGATCATCAGATTTATTGGATTGTGTATTTACCTTCCAATCTTCATTTTGATCATTCAATTGACCTGGATGTTCACCAATATTTGGAGGCCAGAAGGATATGCTACGCCCTTGAAAGAATGCAACTACATATATCAATACTATTGAGATAGCAATAACACTCACAGCAATGGTAAAGGCATTTGTTGCAATCGGGTTGCTTGATAGCCACTTAAAGAAATCAGTCATGGAGTGCTTACTCTCTACCTTACGCTGGTTCCCATAGTTATAGCAATCTGCGTCACCATCTCCCCAAAAGTGAGGTGCCACCGATCACGCTTTCCTCACTGGCGGATCGATCAACTCACCAGGAATTCGATTACGTTGCAGATCTCTGCCGTTGGCAGTAATTTCCAGCGGTAGAACCACCCAACTTCGATGCACCTATCCCACCCCAGTCATCTACGCCCGGCGGTTATCTCCGCGTTGGTTAAGGAGCTGTGTCTGAGGCTATCACCGTAAGCCGGGACCGGATTGAGCCTAGCGAATTGAGCATCGGGAATTCAGGAGTCAGGCTTCGCCCTGAGAAGGCTCAGCCCACAGGCAGCCCGAAGCCAGTAGCCTTCTGAATTGTGAACTCCTGACTGCTGGCTTCTTCCCAGGAGAGTTTTCCCGCTTTAAGTCGGCACCTGTGTCTAATGAACGGTAGGAAGGGAGTTTGGAAGCTGCGCCCCCCGAGCCAGGGGGTTCATCGCCTCCCCCCCCGCTGGCATCTGCGATCGGATTGCCCCCCCTAGGGAGCAAAAGCCCAGCTTATGAATCCGTTCAAAAAAAATATGAGGATGGACCTGAGTAGAATCTGGCCGCGGCCGCAAATCCGAGTATAAACTTAAGATTATCGTTTGATGCAAAAGCATAGATGCCTTTCTTCTGTTGGGCGACGTTACCCGGCGCAATCCACCGGGTTTCTCTCCCTGAGGCATTTACCACCACAGGTGAATTTCTGACAGGTGTTTCCGTCACGGGCAGGCTTTGGCCCGCCACCACTACCCACAACTGATCAGCATGGAGTGGACACCATGAACAAGTTTGACCCGACAAAACTTCAAACCAGAATGGACAACACCGGCGAAGGCTGGCTAGTGCAGGTCTATAGCCATGATCGCCGCCTGCTCTGCGTGCTCGAGTCGTCCCACGCTTGGACTTTTTTGTTGGGCCTGGGGTTCGGCCTCCTGCTGGCGGTGGGCTGGGCTAACCTCGCCAATGACAGTCCCACCACGACCTATGTGCCGCCAACCATTTCCCCCGAAATGTGGATTGACTAGCTCAGCCATCCCAAGAAGCCGGGTGCCCAAGCCCCTCATCCGATTAGTTGCGTAACGGGAGCGATCGCAGAACCGTCAATCGCAGATCCCTAAAAGGTTGCCACGGTGCGACATCCCCGATGAAGGCCCTGATGCATTGAGAAAACGCTGCGATCGCCATTGGTATTAACCGAGCCTAGGCCAGGGATCGCCACACAAAAGCAAAACTTATGACATGGATTTGACATTGCGTTGCAAATCCAGGGTGAGTGGCCAAAAAAATCTGCCTCGCTCAGGATAGACTTAAGCGTATAAGAATTCCAATCTTAATAGAAAGGATTCTATGGCAGGTAATGCGAAATAGCTATGCCTTCCCTACCCCCTCGGAGAGTAGCCC
>DVEE01000447.1 GCA_015295885.1 Leptolyngbyaceae cyanobacterium M65_K2018_010 | reverse complement strand
TTGATAGCATGGGTGTCAGTCATAGTCTTGCCTGATCCTGGTCGCGCAGTTTAAAGATTTCAATACCCAAGGGTATACAGGGCTGTTTGCCCCCTAAGAGTACCTAATATTTCTAATTTATTCACCCCTAATTGTTAACATAAGTGTCCAAATTGGCGCTCCTTATTCGGGGCTGGGCCGATTTAATCTTAAAAATGACCGGCTGAGTTTCTTGCCCAGAGCTTGGTGGGGGCCAGGGCTAAGCCTGGAATACGATCCCGGCCAAGGCGGTGGGTGAAATTAGCTAGAAGATGCCGGTGGGGGTGGAGGAGGTGAACCCCCTTGGCTGGGGGCTTCGGCGTGAGCCACTCAGCCAAACGGTGCCGCCCCCAAATTCCCTTCTTACCATTAAAGTTAGACCCGGCGGCTGATCAGGCCCGGCCCCTAGGGGCCAGTGAGTTGCTCACTTTTGGGTGGGCTCGAAATCACTGTCCTGTTTGGGACCGTGCCTGGTTGCCCGCTACAGTTTTGGAAACTTTCCCGACAACCCTGGAAGGTTAGTTGAATTAACTGGAACGGCGTTTCGGGCGGACTTTTGCCATGACCTTTTGCCAGTACAGGCGGGCCAGGCGGGGCTGGGTTAGGGCCGGTACATCCCCCGGGTGCTTGGCCCGGTGGTCGAAGAAGCGGTTGAGTTCCTCTAGAATCACCGCTAGACGGGGCAGTAAGTTTTTGGTCCGGTAGGGGGCCAAGTCTTCGGGAAGCATGATTTTGGGGTTGGGGGTTTGTAAGGCGGTCAGGATACGTTCCACATCGTAGGCCGTGGAGTAAACTCCAATTTTTTGGCAGTTAAAGCCGGGATCTAGATAATCGGCAAGCGCTCCATTCACGCTGGCAAAGACCTGACAGCCGCAGGCCATAGCCTCCATGGGTGGCAGGCCAAAGCCTTCGCTGACGCGGTTGAGGGCCCAGTATTCCGCTGAGTCGTAGAGGTAAATTTTGCTGCGATTAAACAGAGCGGCCAGATCATCGACAAAGTGATCTAAACACACCACCCGACAGTGACTCTCCAGGGCGGGTACCAGGGTTTTCAATAGGTACTCGGAGGACTTGCGCACCTGCACCAGCACGTCGATATCCCTGGGTTGGTGGCGGTTGGTGAAGCTCTCATCAATGGGGTTAGGCAGGTAAAACAGTAATCCGTTGGCGCAGTGTTGCCCCCAATAGGCCAGGGTGTTACGACTCACCGTGATGATCGGCACATCCCCCGGCAGGCGAAAGCCGTAGCCGCTGCTGTGGGCATGGTACACCAGGTTATAGGGCCGCAGCCGCTGCACTAGCTTGGGCACATGGAAGCCCCAACTGATTACCCAAATGCTGCGCTCCAGGCCCGGCTGCTGGAGTAGGTCGTCTAGGAATAGGGTGTTAGGTTCCCGCTGTTCGTAGGTAACGACCTCGGCAGAGCCCAGTTGCTGAGCCAGTTCGAGGGTCTTGAGTTCCGCAAACAGCCCACCGCAGGCGTAACGCTTGCCAGTGCCCGGAACCAGAAAGTACAAATTACGCATGGGGGCATTTTAAACGGCTGGGGCTGGGCTGAAGGCACTGGTTTCCCGGAGGGCGTCTAAAAAGGCGTAGAGGGCTGGGGTATGGAGGCTTTCCTTCAGGATGGTAACGCCGATGGGCCGGGAGAGGGAAAAGGGCAGTGGGCAAATGCCCACATCGGCAGGTACCGGCTCGGCCGCTAGACGCGGCAGAATGGCAATGCCTAGGCCCTGCTGCACCATGGCTACCATGGAGGAGTCGTGGCGGATGCAGTAGGCCAATTCCAGCGGTTCATCCTGGGTGCTGAGTTCGGTGCGAATGCGCAGACCGCAGCTACTGTGGGAAGAGCCAATCAGCGGCATTTCTCGCAGTTCGTCGAGGGAGAGCCGGGCAGCCTTTGGGGCGTAGCCAGGGGGCAGTAGGGCCACGTAGTCGTCGTCGAGAATGGGCCAGCTCTCAAACTCGTCACCCGGGATGATTTCGGCTACGCAGAGATCGGCGGCACCTTTGATAAAGGCGTCTTTTAACTGATGGATTTCATCCATTTCTAGGACGCTCACCGCGATCGCGGGGTAGCGCCGATGCAACCGGGCGATCGCCCCGGGTAGCAGGTGGGTGGCCACGCTGCGAAAGGAGGCAATCCGCAGCCGACCACCCTGTAATCCTCTGGCCTGGTTAGCTTCCTTGGCTATGACATTCAGTAAACGCAGCACCTCACGGGCCTGGTCGGTGATGAGATCGCCCACGGGAGTGAGCCGAGCCCCGTGCCGACCTCGCTGCACCAGCGTTACCCCGAGTTCTTCTTCCAAGGTGGCCATGGCATGGCTGATAGTCGATTGGGACAGATCGAGTTGGAGAGCGGCTTCACTGAAGTTGCCACAGTCTGCGATCGCCACTAGAGCCCGAAGTTGAGAAAGCTTGATTTTGTTGGGGTTCATGGGGAAATTGGAACCAGCCAGTGAGACCTTTGATCTGGTCTTAATCAAATTTTGCCCGTTGGCCAGATAAACCGGGTGATTTCAGCCTATCTAAACACCTGGCCAGCGACATATCGATTTCTTGCATAGAAGCCATCAATCCTATGCTTAGGAGGTTTCACAGGATTTGGCTACATTGGAGCTATGGGTAAAGGCAACTGCTGAAATGTTGCAAACCCCCAAAAAATCGATGGTTGAGCTAGAGCCCTAATCTAGCCGATCCAGTCTTGACCTCAGTTATGGCATCGACTGAGCTTCTGCCCCGCCAGAGGCCCAGGTCTCTGCGGCCTGCTAGAAAAACTGGACTGCTCAACCATCACTCACGGCTTCAATTGTTAACCCCGAGGAAAAACCATGATGAACCTCTCTACCCGTTACAGCAATCGCGACGTAGAACTCAAGCGGCAACAACTAGAAACGCTGATACAGCCCCAGCCGCCCACCAATGTCTTGGTGCAGGGCTGGAAAAACCTGGGCAATCGCTTCCTTCAGTTTTTGACCGCTGGGAGTGAACTGCGCATCTGGCAACAAGCCTGTCGAGGACAATCGATATGGTTTGCCTACGACCCGATTACCAACCAAAAACGGTCCTTCTATTCCCAAGAAGACCTGCGCATTTGGTTAGATAGCCGTTACAACGGGTAACTCCAAATGCCTACCCACATCAAGAGCCGCTCCTTGAGCGGCTC
>DVEE01000196.1 GCA_015295885.1 Leptolyngbyaceae cyanobacterium M65_K2018_010 | reverse complement strand
CCATCTATGCAGAAACTCCGGGGGCCGTGGCGGCCCCCACGGCGGGGCTTCACTTTACCGAGCAGGTGTTTGCGGGGTTGGATCGGGTAGGGATTGGCAGATCCCTGATTACCCTCCATGTGGGGGTGGGTACCTTCCGCCCCGTGGAAGCCGAAAATATCGTGGAACACAAAATGCACGGCGAGTGGATGGATGTTCCTTCCACAACTGTGGAACAAATCCAAGCCACTAAAGCTCGAGGAGGGCGAGTCATTGCCGTGGGTACGACGGTGGTGCGCGCATTGGAAGGGGCTGCCCAGGGTGGTTTCCTACAGCCTTGGCAGGGCAAAACCAATCTATACATTTACCCTGGCTATCGATTTCAGGTGATTGACGGATTGATTACGAACTTCCATTTGCCCGGCTCAAGTTTACTGATGTTAGTCAGTGCCTTGATTGGCCGCGAACGCCTCCTCAGTCTCTATGGGGAGGCTATCCAAGAGGGATACCGCTTTTATTCCTTCGGCGATGCCATGCTCATTTTGCCTGAGGCTACTCTAAACTAGGCTTCTGGACCTTAGGGCTATGGGGCAGGCCAGGCTGGCGATGGGTTAGGGGTGGCACCAACTCAGGCTTCCTAAAGCCAAGGTTTAACCCAGAGTCGCCTTAAGCAAGGCCAGATATTTAAAGTTCTCCAAAAACTTCTTGCCAGTGACCCTGATCCAGCGAGAAAGTCGCTATCTTATTTAGTGGATTTAGTTGAAATTACAGCCATTGAGCTTGCTGTGGCCCCTGTCAGCAGGCTCAGGGTAGCTCCGCAAGGGGGAGATGCATGCCCCTGAATCTAGGCTTGGGAAAAAAGCCTTTCGAGTTGCCTATCGGTTGCAGCTAGGTGATGGGTCACGGTGAGCGGTTGCTTACCTGGGTCCGGCTAAGGTGGCGGCTCAGCATGGCAGGGCAAAGGTTGCGATGGGCAGTATGCTCAGGCCCCCGAGTTCTGGAGCTCAATCTAAATGTTGCCTTGTGGCTGGGCCATCACGGGTTCCCGGCTCAGGTTCACTAACCCGCAAATTTCCAGGGCTGATGAAAGGCCTCGTCGGATAGTTCTATGACAACGTCTATTTCGGTAAGTCGACCCTTTGGCCTAGCTGGCTTAGTCGCTTCTCTGGTCAGCGGCCTAGGGCTGGTGAGTCCTTTGGGCTTGCCCCTGGCCTATGCTTCCCCGGGCGCCCCGGCCCCGGTTTCCCTGGTTGGCAGTGTAGAGTCTGAGATGACCGTCGATATCTGTTTGAACCTGCCCGATTGGCAGCGTCCTCCTAACCATGTGCAGCAAAAACAGTTGCAAACTATGGACAGGTATCGGTTCGCCTTGCAGGATGAGCCCCTGGTCAGCCTCGCCAAAGACTGGTGGAGCCATGAGGTCTTTTCCTTTACCACCTATGGGTTGAGTGCCCGCACCGATCCCCTCTACCTGTCTGGGCTATGGACCGCTATAGAGGCGACTTGGACTTGCTACGACGGGAGTCAGCCTGAGCAAATTAACGACGGGGATCTGGCGGAGGTATGGCTAATTAACCACCGGCTGGTGAGCTTGCAATGGCAAGAGAGCCAGTACCTTATGGTGGTTGAGCCCGGTCAAGCTGGCCTCCAATTGATTCAATTTCCCCGTCGAGAGAGGGAGCAGCCCCTACCTTTGAGCCTGATTACGGTGACAGGAGAGGCCCTGGCCGTCATGTCTGGGGATTGGTAGGCGCTTTAGTGGAGACGGGAAATAGTTTCCGCTAGGGCGAAGTCCTTTTCGGTCAGGCCCCCGGCATCATGGGTGGTCAGTTGGATGATGACCCGGTTGTAGGAAATTGATAGGTCGGGGTGGTGGCCTGCGGCCTCAGCGGGTTCCACTAGGCGATTAACAAAATCAACGGCGGCAACAAAATCTTTGAAATTACGGGTGCAGGTGATGGTTTTGCCATCCAGGGTCCAGTCGGGGAGTTGGGCCAGCTTAGACTGTATGGCTTCGGAACTGAGAAGGGTGGCCATGGGAAACCAGTGGTAATCGACCCCTTGATCCTAGAGGGAATTCGACCCGGTGGCGAATTCAGGTCCCAGAACCAGACCAGCCAGCTCCACTCCCAGGGCCTGGGGGTAGCCGGGACCTCGGGCCTTGATTGGCGGTTGAGGACTCCACTCCCTGCCCGGTCTATGGCGGCAGATACATCGCTGTACGGTGTTGAACAGCGGACTCTTTAAAACTATCCGCCCCTGCCAGGGGAAGACAGTTGCTTCAGAGGCAGGGGCGGTCTAGCTGGATCTTCGGTTGAACCTGACTGCCGGGAGGAACCCTTATCAGCCAGCTTCAAAAGCTGAACAGTTAGCCTATGACTAACTCTGAAATTTAGAGCACAGCCCCGGCGCACAGCCGGCTTACGTTAACCGGAAGACCCACACGTTTACTACTTTCTTGCATGGGCATCACCTCCTGAATCCTTAACGGTACAATCTCAAAGGTTAACCTGCTGAACCATCAGCATTAGTCGTAAGTTAGCACACTCTGTTGGGCTTCGGCAGCTATTTTGGCCTAATGAGTGATATTTCCCTGACTATGAACCAAAATCTGCCGCTGACCCTGCCTGCGATCGCCCTCGATAGTCACCTGCAAGCCTGGCTCCAGGAAGATATGGGCCGGGGTGATTGGACGACAGCGGGCCTGGGTGAACTAGCACAGCGCACGGGCCAGGCCGTGTGGATAGCCAAGGCAACCGGTGTGATGGCGGGATTACCAATAGCTGCCCGGGTATTTCAGCTGTTAGATGGCACCGTTAGCTTCGAGCCTGGGGTATCCGAGGGGGCTGGTTGTACCCCTGGCACCACCGTGGCCCAGTTGAAAGGCCCCCTTGCCTCCCTGCTTATGGGCGAACGGGTTGCCCTGAACCTGGCTATGCGCCTGAGCGGCATTGCCACGGCTACTCGCCAGTACGTTGAGGCCCTGGTGGATTACCCGACCCAGTTTGTAGATACCCGAAAAACCACCCCAGGCCTGCGGCTGCTGGAAAAATACGCTACCCGGGTGGGAGGGGCGATCAACCACCGCCTGGGGCTAGATGACGCGGTCATGATCAAAGATAACCACATTGCCGCTGCGGGAGGTATTTCGGCGGCGGTAGCCCAAATTCGCCAAACCTTGCCCTATCCCCTCAGGGTGGAAGTCGAAACTACGACCTTAGCGGAGGTGGAGGAGGCTCTGGCCTGCGGGGTGGACATCATCATGCTGGACAATATGTCCCTGGAGGAGATGAAAAATGCGGTGCCCAAAATTCGGTCAGTGAATCCGGCTACCAAGATTGAAGCCTCCGGCGAGGTTAGCTTGGCGACCTTAAGGCCGATCGCGGAGACGGGAGTTGATTTCATCTCCAGCAGTGCCCCCATTACCCGATCCCCCTGGTTAGATCTCAGCATGCGCATGGTGGATTGAGGGATCTATGATAGAACTGACCTGCCGAACATAGATGGCCATGATTGTGACCACGGGCCCCAGCGTTGAGGGCCGCCAGGTGATTCAGTACTGTGGCTTGGTGAATGGCGAAGCGATTCTCGGAGCCAATATCTTTAAGGATTTCTTTGCGGGCATTCGGGATATTGTGGGAGGGCGATCCGGGGCCTACGAAAGTTCCCTGCGCCAAGCTCGTGAGACGGCTATACAAGAGATGTTGAAAGCCGCCAAGGACCTGGGAGCTGATGCGGTGATTGCCGTGGATATTGACTATGAATCCATCAGTATTGACAATGGCGGCACCATGTTGATGGTGGCTGCGAGTGGCACCGCCGTCCGGTTGGCCCGCGAGTAATCCCAGGGTGGCTGTCCCAAGCTGCCCCAGGGTTTTGCGAGGGACCTGGGCGGAATCTAACCTCTGTACTTCCAGGCCGCCCCCTAGCCTCTATGGAAGGTCTTTCAGGCATAAGCGGCTCGGCGCCTGCCGGTAGAATTCAGCCTACGGTTCGGTGGATAAGAGTTTAGGGGGCAGATGGCAGCCCATAGATGCAGGGATTACCCAGGGTCAGGTGATTTTCTGTTCAACCCCGAAGCCCACCAGCACTAGGGTATCTAAGGGTTGATCGGCGGCTGGTCGTTGGTAATTGAGTATGCGACGGATGCGCATGACCGGGTTAATCAGCATGATCGAATCGACGGAAACCACTCGGGTGTAGGGTGTGGTCATGAGCAGTTCGCGGTTGCTCGGATCGTAGCGAAAGGTAGAGACGATCGGTCGGGCTTCCTCATAGGCCCGATCTCGCAGGTAATCCCCCATGATGACCCCAGCTGTTTGTTGCTTGGGCACAAATAGGGCTCGCAGTTCTTGGGAAACCTCTTCGCCCTGGTCAGAAACGGTATGAAAAGCCAGTTGGAAGCCGGGTAGTTGATCCAGGTCCGGGCTGTCGTCGTAGTGATTATCGGCTAGGACTTGGCGTTTCATGGCTAGGGTAATGGGGGCGACTTGAAAATCCGTATGGGATCGCTCCACCTCCTGGTGGGTCAGGTAGTGGTAGGTACGCTCAATGGACCATTTACCCATGCAGCAGTCGAAGAAATACTTGATATCTGTGAGATCCATAGAACCACCCCCGCAAATTTTCCAGCTACTTAAACCCTATCAGGCTTCGCGGAGAATGCCCCCGGCGGGCTTGAGTAAAAATGCTTACAGAATCCTAGGCCCAATTCCGTAAGATAGAGCCCAAGCCACTGCCCTCGGACCCTCACCTGCATTGCTGGGATTTGAGGCTCAGGCTATTATTAAGAAACTTAACAAAATTCCCTGGGGGGATTGACTTAAGTACTTAGTTTCTATTGCTTTGGATTGCTTGCTGTATGCCCTTCTCCGTAGATGCTGCCCGTATTTTGGCTGAACCCCTGGTGATGGCCTTCTTTCAAGACACCACCGGGGACTGGCGATCGGAGCGGCGCTACTACACTCTCAGTAGTGGTGAAACCCAGGAAGTGGTGAGTCAGATCAGGATTCAGTTTTTAGAGGCTGGCTCGCCTCAACTGGTGCAGTTGGCTGAACTTCACGACCTCGATCCGCAGAAGCCCCTAATCTGTGGGACTTCGGTCACCTGGGAAAGTGACTATGTGGGCACAGGTAAGAAGCCGGTGGTAGGGAGCACGGTGTTTGGCGTGCGCGGCACCACCTTGTATCGCGATCGCGGCTTTGCCACGGCCAAACCGGTGACGGCCCACTACCTCTTTCGAGACAACCGCACCATGCAGTTGAAAACCGAGTACAACGGCTCTTCCTTTGAGGAAGAAATTAAGCTAATCGGGCAGCGGTACCGTACTCGTCAAACGGTGATTTCACGGGCTGGGGAAGAAATTATGATTGGCCAGTACCTAGAAACCCGCTGCTAGGCTTGGATAGCCCGCCGAGTCAGTGGGATTGGTAATGGATACCGCCGCAGTTAGGTGGAAAAGCCCTTGGGACGTTAGCTCATACCCCTGCCCTTGGTTAGAGGATCTCTCATCCCAGCTCAAGCCGGTGGAGGCAAGCGATGTTTGGGGAGGGATTGGTCTGCACCCTCTAGCTCGACGCGCTGGTGTAAAAGCGGAGAGCAAAGCGCCAAAAGTGATGGGAGGCCAATAGCAGGATGCCGGCCAACAGCCCAGAGCTGAGTAACCAGACCAGCCTGGCTTGACCCAGCATGGCCTCAGCCGGCACTGTGGTTAAAAAGGCTACGGGGATCACAAAGGTGAAAAATATTCGGTAACCCACCGGATAGGCTACGACCGGGAAGCGTCCCGCTTCTAGCAGACCGCGCAACACCTCGGTAACGTTGTAGATTTTGACGAACCAAATGCTGGTGGCTCCTAGCATAAACCAAAGACTGTAAAGGCTGATGGCCCCAAAGATGAGGGACGGTAGGGCGAGGAGATAGTTGCTCCAATCCAGGTTAAGGCGATGGCCCCCATAACCGATGACGACCAGCCCAAAGATGACATCGGGTAGCCCCCACGGAGAAACCGTGCGGGTAGATAGCCAAAACTGTGAGCTAATGGGTTTGAGCAAGACAAAATCCAGGGTGCCTTGCTGAACTTGGGTGACAATTTTATTCAGGTTTGGAATCAGAACGGTTGCTGAAAATCCCTGGAGCAGGGTAAACAGGCCCAGCACCAACAGGGCCTGTTCCCAACTCCAGCCTTGAAACTGGTAGCCGGTTCGATAGAACAAAAACAGGCCGAACAGACTGCCAGCCAGTCCTCCCAGGCTAGTTAGGGCAGCAATGACAAAATTGGCCCGGTATTCTAGCTCCGCGGCCAGGGCCGTACCCCAAAACAGCCCCAGCACCCGCAGGTAACGAGGCCCCATCATGCGCCCATACCGGAATACTGACGCAGCCCCTGTCGCCAGAGCCAACGGTTCACCGCAAAAAATAATCCGCCCCAGAGCGCCATGGCCAAGAACCCCTGAGCTACGTGGTCAGGTCGATTCACGAGTAAACTAGCCGGAAAATAAATCAGATAGGGGAAAGGGGTCCACAATACAATCGCCCTGACCGTCTCGGGAAACAGGGCGAGCGGAGCCACCATGCCCGATAAGAACGTGTAGAGCAGAAACCAGAACTGTTCTAGGGCCGTGGCCCGTTCCGTCCAAAACGCCATCAGGGCAAAGGTGTACTGCATTAAAAAGCGGAGAGCAAAGGCCATCCCAATCGCCACCGCTGCCAACAGCAGATTGGCTGGCTTGGGAAACCAGGCGGCTTGGGGGTAGAGCAGCAGAAAAACACCGATCAGTACCAGGGCAAAGGGCAGCCTTGCGAAACGCTCGGCCACATGGCTGAAAAAATGCCGCCATACGGGGTCAATGGGCTGGAGCAGATAGGGAGACAGTTTTCCCTCAACCACCTCCCGTTCAAATTCCCAAATCACCCAAACCACGGTGAACTGGCGTACTAAAAAGACGGCCAGGAAGTATTGGACCAGTTCCCTGGGGTCCAGGCTAAACTGACCGCTCTGGGCGGCCTCGGCCCAGAGCCCCATTAAAATCAGGGGAAAGGTGCCAGATAATACCCAAAAAAGCAGTTCTGCCCGGTATTCCACCATGTAGGCGTAGTAAACCGATAGCATTACCTGGGCAACTTTCAAGCCTTGTTTCAGCACGTTAGGGTACCCATTGCCAGAGTTTAACGGTTTTGTCGGCACTGGCACTGGCCAACAGTTGGCCACTGGTATGCACGGCCAGGCCATGAACCGGGTTGATGTGGGCGGTCAAGCGGTGCTGTAAGGTGCCATCAACGTGCCAGATGCGAAGACTGCCGTCGCTACTGCCGCTCAGCACGCGCTGGCTATCGGGAAAAAAGGCTACCCCATTCACGTCCTGGCTATGACCTACCAGGGTTTGCACCAATTCACCCGTCTCCCCATTCCACAGGCGAACGGTACGATCCTTGCTGGCGCTAGCAATCAGGCGATCATCCGGACTCACGGCAACTTGGTTGACGGTATTGGTGTGAGCGGCTAACACCTTCAGGCAAGTCCCGGTGTGGGGGTCCCAAAGGCGCACTTTATTATCCAGGCCCCCACTGATCAATCGATCATCATGGTGGGTGAAGGCCACGGTCTTGGTCATTCCGGCTGAACTGCTGAGCGTGTTGACCAGCTTGCCTGAAGTTAGACTCCAGAGCTTGATCGTACCGTCTTTGCTGCTGCTGGCCACCCAAAGGCCTTGGGCTCCAATGGCTACGGCGGTGACATCCCGTAGGTGCCCTTTCAGGGTATGGAGGAGTGTTCCATGGCTGAGGTTCCATACTTTGACGGCAGCATCATCCCCACAGCTAACCAGCACCTGGCCACCGGTACCGAGGGCTATGCCATTGACCCCGCGATCGTGGGCGCTGAGGGTATGCACAACTTGATCGGTTTCCCAGTTCCACACCTGAATCGTGTCATCTAGCCCGCCACTGACTAGCAGGGGTTGCTGCGGGTGAAAGGCCACGGTCATGACCCAGGACTGATGAGTCGTGAGGGTTTTGACCGCCCGCCAGGCTGGACCTGCCGCCGGGGCCCGGTGCGTAACAGGGGGCCGTGAGGGGGGTACCGCCGGTGGTTGGGAGGGCTGGGGTTGAGAGACCGGTGGTGAAGATACTGGCCCAGAGGCCGGGGGGAGCTGGCTCCCCGCTGGTCCAGGGACTGGGCTGGTCGCTGGGGGCTGAGGCAGGGCGGTTGTCGGTAAGGATAAACCCGCCGTCTCGCCAGGGCCGCCCATGGACCGCTGCGGCAAATTTGAAAATAAGCTATCTGGGGCGGGGGCAGAGGCCCAGCCGGGAACGCTGCCTGCCAGTTTAGGTAGTCTCTTCAGGTCGTGCATCAGGTCTTGGGCCGATTGGTAGCGTTCGCTCACTAAGTCTCGGGTCATACAATTCAAGACTTCAGCCAGTCCTGGGCTGAGGCTCCGCCCCATTTGCTGTAAGCGGTCCTGCCACATCCATCGCCCTTCGAGGGGGTTATAGAGTTCTTCCGGTTTGCAGCCGGTGAGCAAATGCAGGCAGGTGGCACCGAGGCTATAGAGGTCGCTGGAGGGGTAGGCCTGGCCGCTGCGCAGTTGTTCAATCGGCGCGTAGCCATCGGTGCCAATGCGAGTCCCCGGTTCGTAGAGCACGGTTTCGCTAAATTGTCTGGCCACCCCAAAGTCAATCAGCACGGGCAGGTGATCGGTCTTGCGCCGAATGATGTTGGTGGGGGTAATATCGCGGTGAATGACCCCTCGACTGTGAATAAAGTCAAGGACGGGCAGCAGAGCATCCAGCAGTAACCGCAGGGTGGTTTCGCTGAAGGGGCCTTGGGTCGTCAGCTCTTGAAAAAGAGTGTGGCCGGCGATCATTTGCTGCACGAGGTATAGGTATTGGTCTTGCTCGAAATAGGCCAGGAGAGTCGGGATCTGGGGGTGTTCTCCCAGATCATTGAGTCGCATGGCTTCCTGCTCGAACAACTGGACAGCCTTGAGAAAGGACTTAGTCCCCTGGGTTTGAGGGGCAAACTGCTTGATCACGCAACGATTATTAAGGCGATCGCTATCTACTGCCAAATAGGTACGGCCAAACCCACCCCGCCCGATTAATTTAATTGGGCAGTAGCGACCCCGCAGGCGAGGAGTCAGGGGACTGCCACAACTGGGGCAAACCTCGGCCAGGGTTGTGTGATTCGGTTGAGGACAGTTAGGGTTGAGGCAGCAAATCATCACAACCGCCGATCCGATCCAGGCAATGGGCTCAAAAGCTGAAGGTTCTGTTTTTAAGTGTAGGGGAGAGTCTAGGGAAAAGCTCCATCTGCTAGTTTAGGGTGGCCACTAGGGGCAAGCCCGAGTCTTCCAAGAGTTTTCTATACTGGTTAGAAGCGGTTCCATCCCCCTCTCGTTGTTTATCGGCTTTGATTCAGCAAGAAACCCTCAACCTTTTAGAATGGCCCCGGCTTTGCCAGCACCTGTCCACCTTTGCCGCCACCAAACTGGGTGTGCGGGCGGCTCAGGAATTGAGGCTTCCCACTACTCAGGCCGAGAGTGAGGCTCTACTGGCCCAAACCCGAGAAGCCTACGGGCTAGAACAACAAGCCCGTGGGCTGAATTTTGGTGGCATTCGCGATATTTCCATGGCCCTGGAGCGGGCCTACCACGGGGGCATGCTCAGCGGCCAAGAACTCCTCGACCTTGCCACTACCCTCAAGGGTGCGCGCCAGTTACGCCGGACTATTGAGGCTCCGCCACCGGAAGATGTACCTGAGCTGCGGGCCTTGGTGTCTGATCTGCGTACCTACCCTGAGCTGGAACAGCACATCCACCACTGCATTGACGATCGCGGGGAGGTGACCGACCGGGCTAGTGCTAAACTCAGCAGCCTGCGCGATCGCCTAAAAGCCGTTCGCCATGACATTCACCAGCGTTTGCAGCGGATCATGCAGCGTCAGGCGGGGGCTCTGCAGGAACTCCTCATTACCCAGCGAGGCGATCGCTTTGTGTTGCCGGTCAAGGCTCCCCAAAAGGAGGCCATCCCTGGTCTGGTGCATGATGCTTCGGCTAGTGGTGCCACCCTTTACGTAGAACCCCACGCCATTGTGGACCTGGGCAACCAACTCCGCCAACTTTTGCGCCAGGAACGCACGGAAATCGAAGCGATCCTGCAAGGGCTTAGCCATCAAGTCGCCGAGGGGTTTGAGGATCTAGAGCGCCTTTTGGCCACGGTTACCCGACTGGATTTAGCCTCTGCCCGGGCCCGCTACTCCCTTTGGTTGGAGGCTAACCCGCCTCGCTTTAGCCAGCCCCAGGAGCCCACCACCCTGCGCCAACTCCGGCACCCCCTATTGGTTTGGCAGCAGCGCCATGAGCAAGGGGGAGAGGTGGTGCCCATTGACCTCCTGATCAAGCCCGAACTTAGGGTTGTGGCTATTACGGGCCCCAATACCGGCGGTAAGACCGTTACCCTCAAGACCCTAGGGTTAGCAGCCCTGATGGCTAAGGCGGGGCTGTTTGTGCCCGCCCGGGAACCGGTTGAACTGCCCTGGTTTGACCAAGTCCTCGCTGATATTGGCGATGAACAGTCCATTGAGCAAAGTCTGTCGACTTTTTCCGGGCATATTCGCCGTATTGGCCGCATCTTGATGGCTCTAGATGGGGAGTCAGGGGTTAAGGACCAGGAACCCGAAGCTGAAGCAGCTAACCGGGGATTCCAGGTGGAAAGCCAGGATATCCTGAAAAATTCAGCTCTATCTCGGCTGACACCAGGCGAGACAGGTTCTCACTCCACGGAAATATCCTCCGCTCGTTCTCCCGCCGCCAATGCCCTGGTTCTCCTCGACGAAGTTGGGGCGGGCACCGACCCCACCGAAGGGACTGCCTTGGCTATAGCTCTGCTAAAGCATCTAGCGGACCGGGCCCGTTTAACGGTAGCCACGACCCACTACGGCGAGCTCAAAGCCCTGAAGTATCAGGACCAACGGTTTGAGAATGCCTCTGTTGAGTTTGATGAGGCCAGCTTGGCGCCCACCTATCGGCTGCTATGGGGGATTCCAGGGCGATCTAATGCGCTCTCCATTGCCCGTCGTCTTGGGCTCAATGCAGCCGTAGTTGACGCCGCCGCCGATTATATGGCTGTCGGTGCCCAGGGAGACGTGAACCAGGTGATAGCTGGTTTAGAGGTCCAACGTAAGCAACAGGAGGAAAGGTCCCAAGCCGCCGCCGCGCTGTTGGCTGAGACTGAGGCGCTGCATACCGAAGTACGCCGCAAGGCTGAAATGTTGCGGGAGCGAGAGCAAGCGATGAAAGTCCAGCAGGAAGCGGCTATTCAGCAGGCGATTGCCGCGGCCAAGGCCGAAATTGCTAAGGTTATTCGTCAACTTCAACAGGGTCCAACCACCGCTCAAGCCGCCCAAAAAGCGACAGAGGCTGTGGATGCTATTGCCCAAGCCCAATTGCCCACCCGTCCACCCACGCCAATTTCGGCTCAGCCAGGGTTCATGCCCAAAGTTGGCGATCGAGTGCGGATCTCCAGCCTGGGTCAAACCGCCGAGGTACTCACGGCCCCCGATCAAGACCACAAACTCACGGTCCGTTTTGGTCTGATGAAAACCACCGTCAGCCTGGCTGAGATTGAGTCGTTACAGGGGGAAAAGGTCGATCTGCCGGTCAAAGCCAAGCCCCAGGACGCTGTCCCTGCGGCTCAGACTGCTCCCTCGGCTCCGGCGGTGCGGACTGCTCGCAACACTGTGGATTTGCGGGGTATGCGCGTTGCCGAGGCCGAAGCTGCCCTAGAAACCGCGATCGCCCAGGCGAATGGAGTCCTCTGGATTATCCATGGTCATGGTACCGGCAAGCTCAGACGCGGCGTTCAAGAGTATCTAACCCACCATCCCCAGGTACAAAGGTTTGCGCCCGCTGAATCTGCGGAGGGTGGCCCAGGTGTCACCGTTGCCTACCTCTAGCCTCTCTAACAACCTAAAGAGCCGAGATTCAGATGCCTAGATAGGCTGGTTCACAAAAAAGTTGCAACCCAGAAAAAAACGAGTCAATAGGGTTGACACCCCTTTAAGTT
>DVEE01000502.1 GCA_015295885.1 Leptolyngbyaceae cyanobacterium M65_K2018_010 | reverse complement strand
CCAGACACTGACCTGGCCCGGGCCGCCGCCTATATCATCACCGCCAGCGAGGGCAGTCAGTTGCACTGGGACAAACTGCGGCGATCGCCGATGGCCTTTGACCCCGCCACCCGCGATCGCTTTCTGGCCGGGGCCTTAATTCCATCCGCCTGGTACCTGCAAGCCCAACGACTGCGGCGACAGTACCGCGATCGCCTGCGGCATGTGTTTGAATCGGTGGATATCTTAATCGCTGCGACCACCCCCTGTGTGGCCCCACCGCTCACCCAAACCACCCTAACCATCGAGGACGCAACCTTTCCCCTGCGGCCCCACCTGGGTTTCTACACCCAACCGCTCTCCTTTATCGGCCTGCCTGTACTGTCCGTACCCGTCTCCATGCCCGGCCAGTTGCCCGTTGGCATTCAATTGGTCGCCGCCCCCTACCAGGAAGCGCTGCTATTTCGTGTGGCCGCCTGGCTAGAGCAGCAGGGCATCAGCCGCAGCCTCACCTGGCACTCAACCGGGATGACAGCCGGGTGAACCCGAACCAGCAACCTTCTCGGCGGATATTGACCCACCATTGACCGACCGCTGGGTCCCTAGTCGGGATACCAAAACATCCCCTTAATCCCCTCGGGATCCGGCATAAAACCGAGCCCCTTGTAAAACTCAACCACCTGGGGGTCGGCAAAGAGGGTTACGTTGCTAATGTCTTCACTGCGCAGCTTTTTGATAATTTGCCGCATCAGTTCCTTCCCCAATCCCCGACCTTGAAAATCAGGATGGACCACCACATCCCAAATAGTGGCATTAAAGGCATGGTCAGAGGTGGCCCGGGAAAAGCCAATTAACCGGCGCCGAGGGCCCCGCTGCTCCCACATGGTAACCACCAGATAGCTGTGCTGAATGGCCTTTCTCACCTTTCGGATGGGGCGTCGGGCCCAACCTACAGCGTTGCAGAGCTCTTCCAATTCGTAGAGGTCAAGGTCGCGCTCTGTGCTGAAAATGATCGAATAGCCCTGGCGCTGCTCAGGAATCGCCTCCAGCACGGTCCCCGAAGACCCTAACTCTCCTGGTGAAGCACCATCGGATCCATTAAAAAGACTTTTCCAGAAACCCATGCAGGTGTTGCTAACTAACTTGAGGAAGCCTAGAGACTAAACCTAGTCTAGGGCAGAAACGAGGCTGATAGAAGCAACCTCAATCCTAGCCCCAGCTTGTTTTTTAAGTATATCGTCTGGATCTATGTCTACCAAGGCTGAATCCGCTATCCTCCTGATAGGTCGAGTGATCGGTCAAGTTCATGCCCGACCCAAATGGGAGGCCAGGTTCTGGCCTAGGACTGGGGGGTCTGCTCCCTCTACCCCATCCTTGAGCATGCAGGCTAAGCATACAACCGGGCTACTCTGCCCTCCCCCGCCTAGAGGGGATACCGGCCTCAGCCGCCGCTCCCCACGTTACTTTCAATGGAGTTCCTGTTATCGCACATGGCCGTTGGCTTAAATCCATCTACGGTGGAGTTGCTGAAGCGATTTAATCGCTCCTTTCCCCAGTTCTACGAACAGTTTGTCAGTAGCGAAATTCAGCTACAAAACTTGCGTTTGGCCTACCAACTCTATAAACAGCAAAAGGCCGTTATCGAAATCAAACCCGAAGGTCAGAAAAGTACCCTCTATTTTGTTTATCGCAATCAGTCTTTCCTGTTAAATGATATTTTTGGGGTTCTAGCTGCCTATGGTTTAACCATTCACAGCCTCAGCCTATACGGGCAAATCGCCCTGCCCATGCTGGTGTTTATCAAGCTGGTGATTTCTCGGGGTGGTCATCCCCTCACCGCCCAAACCGCTGAAAATGTCTGTCGCGCTCTTCAGGCCTCGCTAACCGGGGATTTTGAAGTAGAGGAAATGCTGGCGGTGGAGTTTAATCTGGATGCGGGCTTAGAAGGGGTAGAAACTGAATTCTACGTGGATCCGGTTTTCCATTTACCAGCCTTGTTGATTGAGGCTAATAACCAGCCAGGGCTATTCTACAAAGTCATGAATGCGGTCTGGCAAGAAGATCTACTGGTGGTCAATGCCAATCTTCTAGTATGGCGGGGGCGCACCCGGTTGATCCTATATTTGCTCGGCCCTAATGAGAACTTAATTCCCGAATATTTGGGACAAAAAATTGCTGAGGGTATCCGCTATCGGCTGACCGGCTAGCGTAGGATCGAGCTATGGCTACCACTGCAATTTTTGGCGTTCCCCACTACTACAACCTAAGCGGGAGTCAGCCAACTACCCCTATCGTATTCGTCCATGGCTGGTTGCTCAGTCACCGATACTGGCAGCCTTTGGTGGATCAGTTGGCGACCTATCATCCCTGTCTAGTGTACGACCTGCGCGGGTTTGGTGAATCGCGCCAAGGGCTAGACCAATATCAACCCGGTCTACCTGCAGCGGCTGAGGCCCTGCCTACCACCCCCTCTGCCTACGGCTTGGCCGCCTATGCCCGAGACCTGGCCGCCCTGGTGCAAAAACTGGAATTGGGCCCCGTCTGGGTGGTTGGTCACTCCCTGGGCGGCAGTATCGCCCTCTGGGCCGCCCATTGCTACCCCGATCTGATCCAGGGGGTGATTGGCCTCAATGCCGGTGGCGGAATTTACCTTGAACGAGACTTCCAACAATTCCGTCAGGTAGGCCAGCAAATTGTGCGCTGGCGATCGCCCTGGCTACGCTACCTGCCGATCCTCTCCCTGGCCCTAACCCGGGCCACCGTGGCCCAACCTTTGCCCTATCGCTGGGGACAACAGCGTCGACAAGATTTGCTAGAGGCCCACCCCGAAGCGGCGATCGGTTCCCTGCTAGAATCCACCACCGAAGCCGAGGTACACCTACTGCCGCGGATCGTCTCGGCCCTATCGCAGCCAGTTTATTTTTTAGCCGGCTGCGAAGATCCTGTGATGGAATTAAAATTCGTCAATCATCTGGCTGGATATCTGCCTAGCACCGGTATGGGTCAAGCAGCGGTAATTGAATTAGCCAACTGTGGCCATATGGCCATGCTCGAGCAAACTCAAGTGGTGGCCAAAACTATCCTTGATCTACTGGGGCACTAAACCTCGTTCCCCCCAAAATCCCCAACCGCACACTGAGTCCGGTTAGGGACGTGCTCAAAATAAAAGTACCGACTCCTGACTTGAATCTGTCCCACCGACCCACCCCCTTACCC
>DVEE01000052.1 GCA_015295885.1 Leptolyngbyaceae cyanobacterium M65_K2018_010 | reverse complement strand
GGCGGCTATCCAGGGGGCGTTGGCCGGTCTGCAGCACTATCCCGACCCCCAGTACCAGGCCCTGCGAGAGGCCCTGGGAAACTACCACCAGTTGCCCACGGAATGGGTTTTGCCGGGGAATGGGGCGGCCGAGTTACTGACCTGGGTGGGGCGGGAAATCAGTACCCAGGTGGGGGATCTCACCCCAGCTGCCTATGTCCTCACGCCGGCCTTTGCAGACTATGGGCGAGCGCTGCAGAGTTTTGGTGTGCAGATGCAACCCTGGCCTATCCTGGACAGCCTGGCCGAACTAGCCCCGTTAAAGACCGAACTGCCCCTGTGCCGCGACCTGCCGGTGGCCGCCTGTTTGGTCAATAACCCCCACAACCCGACTGGGCATCTATGGACCGCCCAGGTACTGCTGCCCCTGCTGGATGCCTTTAGCCTGGTAGTCGTGGATGAGGCCTTCATGGATTTTTTGCCGCCGGCCCAGGCCCAGAGTCTGATCCCTTGGTTAGCGGACTACCCTAACCTGGTGGTCCTGCGATCGCTGACCAAGTTCTACACCCTACCGGGTCTTCGCATCGGCTACGCCCTCAGCCACCCCGATCGGTTGCGGCGCTGGCAGCAGTGGCGGGATCCCTGGCCAGTGAATGGGTTGGCCGCAGCGGCGGCGATCGCAGCAGTGTCAGACCACGAGTTCCAGCACCGCAGTTGGCAGTGGTTGCCCTCGACGCGTCAAACCCTGTTCGATGGCCTAGCCTCTACGCCCGGTCTGCATCCCCTCCCTGGGGCAGCCAACTTTCTACTAGTGCGGTCTGAGCAGGCGGTCCCGCCTCTGCAAGCGCAGCTGATCAAACAGCACAAAGTCGTCATCCGCGACTGCTTAAGCTTTGCTGAATTGGGCGATCGCTACCTGCGGGTGGCGGTACGAACCACCGCCGAAAATGAGCGTTTGCTAACAGCTTTAGCCACGTTGCAGGCCCTATGATACCAAACAACCCTTTGGGTTGCCTGGGCCTCTATCCCCTCTAATGCCATGACCCTTACCGCTGAATCCACCGTCAAAACCACCCCCGCTGAACTCAAAGTGGTCGAAATGACCAAACGTTTTGGTTCCCTGGTGGCCCTTCAGGATGTCAGTTTGACCCTCCAACCCGGTACTTGCCATGGCCTGCTGGGGGAGAATGGGGCTGGCAAGAGCACCCTGGTGAAATGCATCATGGGCTTCTACACCCCCACGGCCGGAGAAATTTGGCTAGATGACCAACTGCATAGGGTGAAAAGCCCTAAGGATGCCCATGAAGTTGGCATTGGCATGGTGTACCAGCACTTCACCTCGGTACCGGCCATGACGGTGGCGGAAAACCTGGTGCTCTCCCGCTACGACCATAGCCAGGTCATTAACTGGAAAGAAGAGTATGAGGCCCTGCACGCCTTTATGGATGAATCCCCCTTTCGGGTTGATCTAGATCTGCCAGTCACCCAACTGGCGGCGGGGCAAAAGCAAAAGCTAGAAATTCTCAAGCAGCTCTATCTCAAAAGCCGGATTTTGATTCTGGATGAGCCCACCTCCGTGCTCACCCCCGATGAGGCCGACGAAGTCCTGGGACTGCTACGGCAGGAGGTAGAGGCTGGTCATTTAAGCATTCTGCTGATCACCCATAAGTTTCGGGAAGTGATGGCCTTCACCGATGAGGTGACGGTGTTGCGCAAAGGACATCTGGCCGGCCACGGCCAGGTCAAGGATCTAACCGTGGCGGATATGGCCCACATGATGCTAGGGGAGGAACGGCAGGCTAAGACGGTGACTAAAGTCGCTCTGACCGACATGGCCCCTGTTTTGCAGGTGCAGGGCCTCTGCGCCAACAAAGACAATGGGCTAAAGGCCTTCGGCCCGGTTGATTTGGCCGTCCATACCGGGGAAATCGTCGGTATGGCTGGCGTTTCCGGCAACGGTCAACGGGAACTGGTGGAAGTCCTCGCCGGTCAACGCCCGGCGACCCAGGGTCAGATTTATGTGAATGGCCAGGTTTATGGGGCCACTCGGTCTGAAATGGCTAGTCTGGGGGTATTTACCTTGCCCGAAGAACCCCTGCGCAATGCCTGCGTTCCAGGTATGAGCGTGGCTGAAAATATGGCCCTACGGACCTTCGATCGCCCCCCGCAGGCCCAGTGGAATCTGTGGCTGGTGCTCAAGGCCATTCGTCAGGCCGCCGAGGAGCTGATTACGGCTTTTTCGGTCCGCACCCCCTCCCCGGAAACCCCAATTCAAAACCTGTCCGGTGGCAATGTGCAACGGACGGTCTTAGCCCGGGAACTCTCGGCGCCGGAGATTAAGCTGCTAATTGCGGCTAATCCCTGCTTTGGTCTGGATTTTTCAGCGGTCGATTTCATTCACAGCGCCATTGTCGATGCCCGCAACCGTGGAGTAGCTGTACTGCTGGTTAGCGAAGATCTCGATGAGTTACTCGCTCTGAGCGATCGCATCCTGGTGATTAGTGAAGGTCAACTGGTCTACGATAGCCCCATCGCAGCGGCCGATGTCAAAGAAATTGGCCATCGCATGGCTGGGCACTGAGGCGATTCTGCCAGAGTCATAGCCGGGCTTCCCCCCATTCCCTATAATGGGGGCTATTCCTATCGTTGATTCCACCCCACCCGTGACCCAGACGCCCCTTTCGCTCCGTCAAGCCCCCCCTGCTGCCCTGCGTCCCGATACCCTGGGGCGCTTTGGGCAGTTTGGCGGCAAGTACGTGCCCGAAACCCTAATGCCAGCCCTGAGCGAGCTGGAACAGGCCTTTTACCAGTACCGAGACGAGGCTGACTTTAAGGCCGAACTGAATGGTTTACTGGCAGACTACGTTGGACGGCCCAGCCCTCTCTACTGGGCTGAGCGGCTCACCGCCCACTACCGCCGTCCCGATGGTCAGGGCCCAGAGATTTACCTGAAGCGGGAGGATCTGAACCATACCGGGGCCCATAAAATTAACAATGCCCTGGGGCAGGTGCTGCTGGCTCAGCGCATGGGTAAACAGCGCATTATTGCTGAAACTGGGGCCGGTCAGCACGGGGTGGCCACGGCCACGGTTTGCGCCCGGTTTGGGTTGGACTGCGTGGTGTACATGGGGGTTTGCGACATGGAGCGGCAAGCCCTCAACGTATTTCGGATGCGACTGATGGGGGCAGAGGTGCGAGGCGTGGCAGCGGGTACGGGTACCCTTAAGGACGCCACCTCCGAGGCCATCCGCGACTGGGTGACCAACGTAGAGACCACCCACTATATCTTGGGCTCTGTGGCTGGCCCCCATCCCTATCCGATGATGGTGCGCGATTTCCACGCCATCATCGGGCAAGAAACCCGGGCCCAGTGCCAACAAAAGTTTGGCGGCCTGCCCGATATCTTGTTGGCCTGCGTCGGGGGTGGCTCTAACGCTATGGGATTGTTCCATGAGTTTGTGGATGAACCCACGGTGCGCATGATCGGGATTGAGGCGGCCGGAAGTGGCGTGGCTAGCGGCAAACACGCCGCCACCCTGACCGCCGGTCGGGTGGGGGTACTCCACGGGGCCATGAGCTATCTACTACAGGATAGTGAGGGCCAGGTGATGGAAGCTCATTCCATTAGTGCGGGCCTAGATTACCCTGGCGTGGGGCCCGAGCATAGCTTTTTGAAAGATGCCGGTCGAGCCGAGTACTACAGCGTCACGGATCAGGAAGCCCTGGATGCCTTCCAACGGGTCTCTCGCCTGGAGGGGATTATTCCTGCCCTAGAGACCGCCCACGCCTTTGCCTATCTAGAGTACCTCTGCCCCCAACTGTCCGGGAATCCTCGCCTGGTAATTAATTCCTCCGGTCGAGGTGATAAGGATGTGCAAACCGTGGCTAAGGTACTTGGCAATCTGGATTAGCGCTTTTCGGTTCAATCTATACTCTGGCATACCAGATTCGATCTCCCTACTCCCCAAGGGGGCTAATCCTGGGGTTGGATCCGCCTAACTTTAAGGTTTGATGACAGATATCCATGCTTGGAGAGTGAGCTATGGCTGAGAACTTTGAAATCTGCGATCGCGACCTCTCCGCCGATTTGCTTAACCGCTACCTTCAGGACCGCATCATTGCCTGTGACACCGAGACCATGGGGTTGCTGCCCCAGCGCGATCGCCTGTGTCTGGTGCAATTAGCAGACTCAGCGGGTTATGTAGCCGTTGTCCGCATTCAACCGGGCCAGACCGAAGCGCCCCATCTCAAGCAACTGCTGGAGGCGGCTAACATCCTTAAGCTGTTTCACTTCGCCCGCTTCGACCTGGCCACCCTGCGCCACCACCTGGGCATTTGGGTGCAGCCGGTATTCTGCACTAAAATTGCCAGCAAGCTCAGTCGCACCTACAGCCCCAAACATGGCCTCAAGGATGTGGTGAAGGAACTGGAGGGCACCGAGTTGGATAAAACGGCCCAGAGCTCGGATTGGGGCAATGCCATGAACCTCTCTGAGGAGCAGTTGCGCTACGCCGCTAACGACGTGCGCTACCTACACAGTATCCATGCCACCCTAGAGGCTATGCTCAAACGGGAAGGTCGGTGGAACCTGGCCCAGGATTGCTTCCACTGCTTACCTACCTTTGCCAGCCTGGATTTACTCCAGTACAGTGGCATTTTTGAACATTAGATTTAGATAAAGCAAACAGCATTGTTGGTGGTTGGGCAAACAAAATCATCCAACGGGTTGTTATACAAATAAACCTGCTCCAGATCGGTCAGGGCTCTCAGGGCTGTGGCATCAGAAATTCGGTTCCGATTCAGGTTCAAGTATTCAAGATTAACAAGAGAAACCAGCGGAGTGATATCCTCAATCTGGTTAGAACTCAAATCTAAGGACTCCAAATTAACCAGTGGGCTGAGGGGAGCCACATTCTCTATTTGGTTGTGACTGATGTACAACTTGCGCAGGGCAGTTAGGCTAGAAAGCGCTGTTAAATCCTGAATTTTATTGTTACCCAGGTAAAGCTCTTCCAAATTCCCCAGGGTATCCATTCCTTCGAGATCGCTGATGCTATTTTGCAAAAGCACTAAAAATCTTAGATTTTCCAGATTGCCCAAAGGGGTCAAATCCGAAATGTTGTTGCGGCTGAGATTCAACCGCCTCAGATTGGGCAATTGACCCAGAGGTGTGATATCAACGATGTCGTTGTAGTGCAGGAATAGTTCGCTCAGCAGGGGTAAGCTGGCAAGGGGAGTGACATCGGTAAGCCCTCGGTTAGAAAGGTTGAGTAAGGTGAGCACAGAGGCCCTTCGACCAGCCTGGGCACAATCTTCCACGGCCAGCTCAGCCAGCAGCACCTCTACCGTTCGCCTGGCCCCTGCCGACAGAGTATCTTTCGCTTCACACCACTGCTGAAAGGTTTGGTACGGAGCAGTGGGACGGGTTTGGGTTTGGGCCGTTAAGTTAGGCTCAGGCCAACTCCAGGGGGGTGGTGTAGGGATGGCGCTTGCCATCAGGCCAAGGGATAACGCTATTCCAAGGCTAAAGCTATGGGCCATGTCTCAACCTCCTCTTCATCGGTAGCTTCCCATCGGCCTCGACGATCAAGACATCCCTAGGCCAAGGTTTCTATCTTTCAGTCGTTTAGCTTGTGGCCACAATGACCACAGAACCGGTCCTCTGAGGTGACCGCAGCCCCACACTGGGTACAAAACTGTCGAGCTTGGGCGGCTGGAGCCGAGGCACTGCCCATGCGCATTTCCATATCGCCCATGCGCATGGCCATCGGGTTAGTGGACATCTGCATATGACCCATTTGCAAAGGTTTCATCGGAGCCATGGGCTCCATCGGAGCCATCGGGGTCATGGGAGCCATCGGGGTCATGGGGGCCATGGTTGATCCTGGCACGGCATCGACGGATTGAACCGTCAACGGTTGAGCGGCCTGCCAATTGACGGCGTCGGTGGCCGCGCTGACTTGCATTCCTTGCACCTGAAACGTAAAGATGCCCTGGGCCGTCACACAGCGAACCAACGCGCCGCCCCTGAACTGGGCAACCTGGGGCACGGTAGTCCAGGGCCCCGTAGACAGGCTGCTACTGGACTGCTGTTGCTGACCGGCACCATGGCTAGCTACCGTGATTACGGTTTGATTGCCAGGATTATCTAGATAGATGTGTTGACCACTGCTCAAGGTGCATTGGTAGGGCATAGGGAGCACCATTAATTCATACCTCTATTGTGGAGGGTTTATTGGCGCTTCAGCCTGGGCTTAACCTTTCCCTTAGGTCCAGGGGTCGATACAATGCCACTGTCGCTCAACCGGTTACAGACCATGGCCAAACAGAGTGCGGGATTGTTGATGTATCGCATGGCCGACCATGCCCTAGAGGTGCTACTGGTTCACTCTGGGGGGCCCTACTGGGCCAAACGGCAGTGGCACGCCTGGACCATTCCCAAGGGCGAAATTGCCCCGGGTGAAGAGGCCTTTGCCGCCGCCCAGCGAGAGTTTTTTGAGGAGACTGGGCAACAACCCTCAGGTCATTTCCTACCGCTTCAGCCGGTGCGTCAGGCCGGTGGCAAGGTAGTTTTTGCCTGGGCTTTCGAGGGCCACTTTGACCCCACTACGCTGAAAAGTAATAGGTTTGCCCTAGAGTGGCCGCCTAACTCAGGCACGGTGCAGGAATTCCCGGAGGTAGACCAGGCCGCTTGGTTCCCTCTGCCTGAGGCTAGAGAACGCATTATTAAGGCCCAGGCCCAGTTTCTGGATGAACTGGCCTTAGTGGTGACAGTCCCATCCCGGTGAGGAGGCATGGGGGACCGCGGTCATGGCCGGTGTGACCTATTTAGCCTGGGTAGGCTCCCCTTGAGAAGGGGCTTCAGGTGCCTGGGGTGCCCAGTCCTTAATGGCCCAGGTGCTAGCGTCCCAGGGGGTAAATTCCACCTGGGTGAGGCGATCGCTGACCGCATTGACCATAGCCCGGTGGACCACCGGAATTACGGCCACATCCTCCGCCAAAACCAGATTCATTTGGCGAAACAGTTCGGCCCGCTTTTCTGGGTCTAGTTCCTGTTTAGCTTGATTCCAGAGACGATCGTACTGGGGGTTACAGTAGCGGGCGTTGTTGGGTTCCTGCCATTGATTGGCCTGGGAAGCGATTTTTTCGCAGGACCACCAGCCCAGGTAGGTACTGGGGTCAGGGCTTTCATTCCCCGTGGAATACACCTGCATATCGGCGTAGAAGTGGTTGAGGCTGTTGGTGTCCTGGGGGTTAGCGGAGAAAAACTCATCTACCCGCACCCTCAAAATTTGCACATCGATGCCCAATTCCTTCAAGCTTTCGCTGACGATGGCCTGGGTTTGCTGCCGTACCGGGTTCACCGACGCTTGGAATAGAACCTCCATGGAGACACCGTCCTTATCCCGAATGCCATCGCCATTGGTATCCACCCAACCGGCTTCGTCTAGGAGCGCCTTGGCCTTGGCCAGGTTGTACTCATAGGTAATCTCAGGCACCTGGTAGGCGGTTGGGGCCACCAGCAATTGAGCGGTTGGCTGGCCCGTAGGGCCGTACAGTTCCTTGGCAATGGTGTCGCGGTCGACGGCTAGGTTGATCGCCTGGCGCACCCGCCAGTCGCTGAAGTAGGGGTGGGGCACCTGGGGACTAGAACGCTCTCCCTCCTCGGTGCGGGCAAAGGGGTTAGCGAAGTTCAACATAATACGCTCTACTTGGGCCCCAAATAGAGTAGTGATGTGGCCCTGGGCATTAGTCTCGAGTTCCTGGAGGGCCTTAGCTTCCACCTGTAGGTTATGGGCAAAGTCAGCCGTGCCCGCCTGCAACACATCCCGAGCCGCGGCGTAGGGAGCGATACCGCCGAGCAGTTCAACCCGCTTAAAGGCCGGCTTGCCGTCCCAGTAGTTGGCGTTGGGTTCAAAAATCACAGTGCCAGGCTCAAACCCCACCACCTGGTAGGGCCCCGTGCCCACGGGTTGCAAATTGGCTAGCGCATCCCGAGCATTGAGGCCGTTGTAGTCGGCAAAAATATGGCGCGGCAAAATCAACCCGGTTTGGCCGGTAAAGGGGACGGCCCAGGCGGGGTTGGGAGCCTTGAAGGTAATTTTGACCGTGCGATCGTCGATCGCCTCCACGGTGGCTACAGATTCGTAGTACTGAGCTGTTGCCGCCGCCACCTCAGGGTTACGAATAAACTCAAAGGTAAACACCACATCCTCGGCGGTCAGGGGCTCCCCATCAGCCCAGGTGACATCGTCCCGGAGTGTCCAGATGACTTCATTGCCGTCCGCGGATACTCCGCCATTTTCTTCCGTAGGAATTTCAGCGGCTAAAAAAGGAACCAACTCTCCCGCCTGGTTATAACTGGCCAGGGGCTCATAGACTAGGCGAGCCGCCTCAAAGTCTTGGTAACCCGTGGCCAAATGGGGGTTGAGGGTAACCGCAGAACGACTGTAGAGCAGGCGCAACGTATCAGGATCCCGTTGAGCCTGGCGAGTTTCAGTGGGCTCCAGGGCCGCGTCAGCCCCACCGGGAGGGGTTGACTGGCTGCAAGCTACGGTGCCCAGCAGCGACAACCCGGCTGCCGCCACCAGCAAAGCATTACGAAATCCTGATTGCATCGTCATTTGGTAGAACTTCACCCTGAACCAGCATAGCGCTGGGCAGAACCTCCATAGTAGACATTTTCTTTAAACGACTGGGTTAGATCCCCATCGGGAAGATTTTTGAGATTGAGCACCGAAGTTTGTCGGCCAGTGGCCCTGGCCCCTGGCGCAGGGGCTAGGGGCGAGAACCATCGACGGAACTGCCCAGGGAGGCGAGGACGTCCTCCTCACCGTAGGGCCGAATGCTGCGACTAAGCTGGCCAAAGTCAAAGGCTTCGGTTTGGCCCTGGCGAGCGTTGAGCTGAATCCAACCCAGACAGATCGCCGCCGACACCAGAATGGGGGCCGCAAAGCTGACTAACAAATCCCCCGCCAAGGGCAGGCCATTCCAGGGGCTAAAGTCGGGCCGGGGGAAGAACAGAGCACCGATGGCAATGGCCGCCAGGGCACTCCAAAAGGCCATGGGGCCAGTCAGCCGCCGCGAATATAGGCCAAACAGCACTGGGAATAAGGCCCCAGCGCAGACCAGGTCGGCCAGCAGAAATAGGTACAGCACGTTATAACCCTGGGCCCCAATCACAATAGCGGGAATGCCCACGGCCAGGGTTAGCAGGCGAGTCAGGCGCAGAATATCTGCGGTCGATCGCTGGGGAAAAATCCGCACGAGGTCCGTGGTAAACACGCTGGCAATGCCGTTCAATAGGGTATCCAGGCTGCTCATCACCAACGCCAGCACCAGCACTAGCACGGCCATACTGACCCAACCGGGCAAGCTTAAGGCTTGAAGCAGAGAGAAAAAGGCGCGATCGTCGTTAAAGCCAAAGTGCATGGCTAGAATTCCCAATAATCCTGCCAGCAAAAGCATGGGCAAAATCACCAGGGCGGAACCCAAAAACGATCGCCGCATCACCGTATTGGTGCGGCAGGCGTAGACCCGTTGCCAGTTGGCCTGGTTAAACATTTCGGCGGCAATTACGGCGATGATCAGGGTTGCCCCAAATTTGAGGCCCGGGCCATGGGCCAGGGTCAACAGTTCTGGAGCCGTTTGGCTGACTGGAGCCAGGGCGCTGTGCCAACCGCCTAGGGCCATCACCGCAATGGCAAAGCTAAGTAAAAGCAGTGGCACAATCACGGCAAACTGGATGGCATCGGTGAAGATGGTCGCTTCCAGCCCACCGACCAGGGTGTAGATAAACACCGCCGTCATCACCAGCAGGGCGGTGAGCCAGAGGGGCACCCCGGCCATAATTTCAACGGCTTTGGCGATCGCAGTTAGCTCCGCCGTTAGATACACAAACATGTAGAACACGATGATCGCCAGGGTCAGCAGATACATGGCATTGCCAAAGCGATGCAGAACATACTCATTCAGGGCATGGCCCTGGGGCATCAGGAAGCGAATGCGAGTCCCCATAAACGCCAAGATGGCCGCCGGGGCGGCCTGGCCGATGCAATAGCCGAGGATGCCCGCTAGGCCGCTGGTCGCCCCTACCTCTGGGGGGCTAAACAAAATCCAGGCTCCCATGGCCGAGGCCACAATGGTAGATAGGGCCATGCCCGTACCCACCCGGTTACGGCTGACCAGGTAGGTTTCCAGGCTGATGGTGTGGCGACTGGCCTGCAGCAGGCCCAGCAGGGTAAAGCTGGCTACGGTAATTAAGGTCACGGCGATCGCCGTTGCACTCAGAGTCATGGATCACGCACCTCTTTCAAACAGGGGGGTGGCTAGAGGTGAGTTCACTCGCAGAATACGTTTTCGGTCAATCCCCTTAAACTCAAGCGATAAATAAGGTATTAACCAAGAACCTTGAAGCTGGCTTCTGGCTCCTGGCTTCTGTGCTTTCGCCCACCACCGCTAAGGGTGATGACCGACTTTGTGATCGCTCGTCGTTTCGGCCGGTGACCTCAATCAACGCTTCCCTCCGCTGGCATGAACCAGGTCAGGTTCTGAGGGTATAATCTCAGCCCGAATGCTCGGGCACCCCTAGCTTGAGGGCATCATACCACTGGTTTGGGGGGATGAAAATATTTCAGCCACGAGGTTGACCGTCGGCTTCGAGCTTTTTCCACTGGCTGGAGGGGCAGCTAGCGCTGTGGTAGGCATCCAGAAAAGCTGCGATAAGATAACCCTGATCGCCCCCACTAGCTGGCCCCCCTGACATGGGCACTTCTCTATTTTTTTCCTACGCTCACAAAGACGAAGCCTGGCGAGATGAACTGGCCAAGCACCTCAGACTGCTAGAACGCCAGGGTGTCTTGAGTAGCTGGCACGATCGCCAGATTACCCCCGGCAGCGAGTGGGCTGGGCAGATCGACCAGCACTTAGAGCAGGCCCAGATTATTCTGTTGCTGATCAGCGCCGACTTTTTGGCCTCGAACTATTGCTACGATATCGAACTGAAACGGGCCATGGAGCGCCACCACCAAGGGGAAACGGTGGTGATTCCGGTGATCTTGCGCCCGGTAGATTGGCAGGGGGCCAGTTTTAGTCAGCTCCAGGCCCTGCCCAAAAATGCCAAGCCCGTCACCACCTGGGAGAATCGAGACGAAGCCTTTACCGACATTGCCAAGGGCATTCGTCGGGTGGCAGAAGGATTGCAGGCCCAAGCCGCCCATAGCCACTCCAAATCGACCCCTGACCCTATACCAGCTAGTGGCCCTGAGGCTTCACCGCCACGACCTGTGGAACTGGAGTTTCCCGATGGCCAAGTTCCCTTGGGGTCGCCTTTTTATCTTGAGCGCTACCAAGATCAAACCCAGATTGAGGCTAAGTGCTACAACGCCATTCTCAAACCCAGTGCCCTGATTCGCATCAAGGCTCCCCGCCAGATGGGCAAGTCTTCTCTGATGGCGCGGGTGCTAGATCACGCCGAAGGCCAAGGATACCGCACCGTGAATCTGTCGTTTCAAGAAGCGGAGGACGAAATCTTTAGCACCCTGACAGGGTTGCTTAAGTGGCTCTGCGCCAGTATTGCCTACGCTCTGGGATTGCCAGCCCAGTTTGATCGCTACTGGTCCAAAGAACCCCTGGGCAACAAACAAAAGTGTAGTAACTACCTGCAAGATTACATCTTTGCCCAGGTCAAAGCTCCCCTGGTGCTGGGCTTTGATGAGGTGGATCGGGTCTTTCAGTACGCCAACATTGCCAGTGAGTTTCTGGGTATGCTGCGGGCCTGGCATGACGCCAAGAAAAATGATCCCGCCTGGCAAAATCTGCGCCTGATTATCACCCACTCCCAGGAGGTCTACGTACCGCTGAATGTCAATCAGTCCCCCTTTAATGTGGGGGTACCGATCGATTTGCCTGAGTTTACGGTCGATCAGATGGCGGACCTGGCCCAGCGTCATGGTCTGTCGCTGACCTCCGCAGAACTCCAGGATTTACAGCAAATGTTTGGCGGTCACCCCTACCTAATTCGGGTTGCTCTGTACGCGATCGCAGGTCAGGGTATTTCCTTAGCCCAAATTCTGGCCGCGGCTCCCAC
>DVEE01000318.1 GCA_015295885.1 Leptolyngbyaceae cyanobacterium M65_K2018_010 | reverse complement strand
GGGGGGGGGGGGGGGGGGGGGGGGGGGGGCGAGGCCGTGGGAGTCTCCGAGGTTGGCATGGTAGGGGGATAGCACTATACCGTGGTCTATGGTTCAGCCGCAGCCATGACCAGCGTCTCTGGGCCGGGCTTAGGGATGACCATGATCCCTAGCGTAACGTGCGGGTTGAGGCTTTTTCCAAAGCGGTCGGGGCCAGCAGCCCTAGAAAATTTAATGGTCAGAATAGGTCAGGCTATCACTCAGGGGCGATACCAGCGCTCTAGGGCTGGGTCATGCGGTAGGGATCGATGGCCTGGTCAAAGGCTTCGGCACTGATCAAGCCCAGATCGAGAGCTGCCTGCTTGAGGGTGAGGTCATGCTCAAAGGCGTGGTGGGCAATTTGAGAGGCCTGGTCGTAGCCAATCACCGGGCTCAGGGCGGTGACTAGCATGAGAGAGTTCTGCACGTACTGGTCAATTTTTTTGCGGTTAGGGACCATATCGCGCACCAGAAATTCGTTGAAGTTACGGCTACCATCCCCGAGCAAGCGGGCTGACTGCAAAACGTTAAAAATGATCAGCGGTTTATAGACGTTCATTTCCAGATAGCCGCTCGCCCCAGCAAAGGCCACCGCAGCGTCGTAGCCCATCACTTGCACGGCCACCATAGCGAGGGCCTCGCATTGGGTTGGGTTCACCTTGCCCGGCATAATCGAAGAACCCGGTTCATTGGCAGGCAACTGAAGTTCGGCAAAGCCAGCCCTGGGGCCGCAACTCAACAGGCGAATGTCGTTAGCAATTTTGTAGAGGGACACAGCCAGGGTTTTGAGCACGCCGCTGGCCATCACCAGGGCATCGTGGGCACCCATGACCGTGAATTTATTGGCAGCGGTGATAAAGGGTAGCCCAGTTAAATCCGCGATGTACTGCGCGGCGATTTCCCCAAACCGTGGTCCAGCGTTGAGGCCGGTGCCCACTGCGGTGCCCCCCAGGGCCAGGGGGTAAAGCTCGGGGAGAACGGCTTCTAAACGAGCCAAATTATCCTCCAGCATGCCCACATAGCCGGAAAACTCCTGTCCCAAGGTGAGAGGTACGGCATCTTGCATGTGGGTGCGGCCAATTTTGACAATATCGGCCCAGGCGGCGGCTTTTTCAGCCAGGGAATCGCGCAACCCCTTGACCTGGGGCAGGAGCTGGTGGTGAAAGGCCTGGGCAGCGGCAATGTGCATGGCCGCCGGGAACACGTCGTTGGAAGACTGGGACATGTTGACGTGATCATTGGGGTGGATGGGGGTTTTGCTGCCCAACTGCCCACCGGCCAGTGCGATGGCCCGGTTGGTAATCACTTCGTTGACATTCATGTTGCACTGGGTGCCACTGCCCGTCATCCACACATGGAGCGGAAAGTGGTCGTCCCACTGACCGGCCATCACCTCCTCGGCCGCTTGCACGATTAAATCAGCCTCAGCGGGGGCTAATTTGCCCAGGTCCGCATTGGCTCGGGCCGCTGCCTGTTTGATTAGGGCAATGGCATGGACGACCGCCAGCGGCATCTTGTCCTGCCCAATCGAAAAGTAGCGGATCGATCGCTGGGTTTGGGCCCCCCAGTAGCGATCGCAGGGGACGGGAATTGCCCCCATACTGTCGGTTTCCAAGCGGGTGGCCGGGGGGGAGTCGGTCATGGGTCCAGAACTACTAGCGTACCCTTCCATTTTTGGCCAAAGGGAGGGCTTGGGGACGATCAAAGCGATCTAAAAATTTCATCACTTCTCCGTAGTTGAAGTGGATTTGGGGAATTCCATTCACAAACAACACCCAGTGCCCCTTTAGGTAGGTGAGATACCAGGGTTCCGTGGGGTCGCCGGGACGAATTAGGTGCTGCTGGCGATCGCTAGAACATTCCAACCCGAGGGCTGACGCCCGCTGAAACAACTTTTGGGGGGTTCCCAGCATACAAAGCTTCCTCCAACTCCTGTGATTGAGTAGCCCAGAATTAGCCTCTCAAACCCTTATAAGGATCTTCTAGGAAAGCTGGAACTTAAAGGTTTTTTAAGGATCCCAGCCCTAACTGAGATAGACTCATGCCTATCTATAAATCATGGGTGGTAGCGGACAGGTCGATTTTCTCAAAATCTTTTAGGGTTTAGCCCCAGGGCGAGCCTCTGAGGGTGAACCAGGACTTCACCGACTGGGGAATTCCCTCAGCTGAGCCAGGCGACCCCACCCAGCACTAGGGCCAGAGCAACCAGAGCGATCCAGAGAAAACCATTCTCCTTTGGGTTGCTAGGATCCGCGGTTATGGGAGGAAGGTCCGGTTTGGGTTTAGGTGCCGCCTGAGGTGACACCCTAGGCAAAACTTGGCCCGTTATTTCCCCCCGCCCTTCGTCAATGGCCCCCAAGTCAGGAATCTCACTCATCCAGTTACCCGGTCGTTTCAGTTGGGGAGCCTGGAGGATGTAGAGCAAATTCTTGGCCTGTTTGCGAATCTCCAAGTCAGGATGGCGGGTCAGGGTTTCACAGAGGGCTATGGCCTCGGTTGCTTGGCCCACGGCGCTATAGGCATTCACTAGCCAGGTTTGAATTTCGCCCCCCAGGGGAGTCGTGGCCTGGGCAAGGTCTAGGGCTTTCTCAAAGTGGCTCACCGCCTGCCGATAGTTGCCATGCTCAAAGGCATCCTGACCGTAGGCGTATTCGGTTTTGGCTAGCGCCAGGGAATCAACAGTCATGGGTTAACGGAGTGTTTTTAGCATGCTAACCTCCAATGCCCCTGGCCTGGAAGCAGAGCCAGTATCGTCTCAGGGAAATAATTCCCAGAATGGACGGGCGGTCGCGTCTGGAATGGGTGCCGCAGCCCGTGTAGTCAAGGGCGTGATTCCCTAAAGTCTGGTTGACCTGAGGTTTCGCAGTTTCCGTAAATCTCCTGAAAACAGTCCTAGCCCCTATGGAAATCATCATCGTGATTGCCGTGGTGTTCATTCTTTGGACCCAACAATCCCTAGCCGGGAGCGCAAAAGCCCAACAGAAGCCCGAGGACAGCAAGGAAGAGAAGCTGGCCAAGGCCCTGGCCGATTATCTCAAGGAGGCCAAGGGCAAGTAAGTGAGGGTCGCGGTCGATCAACCGCGACCCAGGGCCACCTCCTGCCGCAGCAAATCTGGTAGGTAGAGGCCTGGCAGCTTGGACGCAGTCTAGAGGCTGCCTACATGGAAGCGCAAAGGAAGCGCAAAAATGCCTGTACGGTCACCTGAGAAATCT
>DVEE01000483.1 GCA_015295885.1 Leptolyngbyaceae cyanobacterium M65_K2018_010 | reverse complement strand
CCAGTCAGGCCAGCCCCGGCCCGGCCCGGCCACCGCTGCAGGGCAAAACCATTCTGATCACCCGTGCCGCCGATCAATCTAGCTCCTTTGCCGACCTGCTCACGGCCCAGGGCGCTAGGGTTCTGGAACTACCCGCCCTGGAACTGCGGCCCCCCTCCAGTTGGCAAGCCCTTGACACCGCGATCGCCCACCTGTCCCAGTTCCACTGGTTGATTCTGACCTCCGCCAATGCCGTTAACTTTTTCCTCGATCGCCTGTTCAGTCAGGGGTTGGACTGGCGGGCCCTGCATACCCTGAAGTTAGCCGTGGTAGGGCCTAAAACAGCCGCAGTGCTGGAACAGCGGGGTCTGCGGCCCGACTTTATTCCCCCCGACTTTGTCGCCGATGCCCTGGTGAGCCACTTCCCAGAGCCGGTAGCCGGGCAGCGTATCCTCTTTCCCAGGGTGGAGAGTGGTGGGCGAGAGGTCCTGGTGCAGGAGTTCTCCGCCGCCGGGGCCGAGGTAGTGGAGGTGGCCGCCTACGAGTCCGGTTGTCCCCAGGCTGCCGATCCCACTGCCCTGGCGGCTCTGCTCGCCCATCAGGTGGATGTGGTGACCTTTGCCAGTTCCAAGACGGTCCAGCATACCTGCCAGCTCTTGGCCCAGGGGGCCGGATCAAACTGGCCCAGGTTACTAGCCGACGTTGCCATCGCCTCCATCGGCCCTAAAACCTCGGATACCTGTCGGCAATGGCTGGGTCGGGTCGATATTGAACCCACCGCCTATACCCTCGATGCCCTGACGGAGGCGATCGTCGCATGGGCCAGCGCATCATCGGTTTAACCGGCGGCATCGCCACGGGCAAATCCACCGTCTCCCAGTATCTGCAGACGGTTCACCAGCTACCGGTGCTGGATGCCGATCGCTACGCCCGCCAGGCCGTCGCCCCAGGCTCTCCGGTGCTGGCTGCCATTGTGCATCGCTACGGCGACACCATGCGCCAACCCGATGGCACCCTAAATCGCCTGCGTCTGGGCGAGCTGGTATTTAACCAACCGGCGGAGAAAACCTGGCTAGAGCAGCAAATTCATCCCCTGGTGCGGCAATGCTTTAGGGCGGCCATGGCCGATCTCAGCCAGGCTCCTGTGGTTGTGCAGGTCATTCCCCTGTTATTTGAGGCCGGCCTAACCGATCAAGTCACCGAAATTTGGGTGGTCGCCTGCGATCCTGCCCAGCAGTTGCAGCGGCTGATGGCCCGCAACCACCTGACTCCAGAACAAGCCCAGGCCAGAATTCAGAGCCAGATGCCCCTAGGGGAAAAAATCGCCCGGGCCGATGTGATTCTTGAGAACACCACAGATTTGCCGACCCTATTCCGCCAGGTGGATGAGGCGCTGCAAAAAGGCCCCTAGGGGAGTGGGCTGGCGAGCTTGGGTAGCCCGACTATAGGCGCTATAGGGGCAACCTAGGGTCTGGCCCTGTTTTTTTAGCCAGACTAGGCAAACCGTAGTGCGGGGCGACAACGTCGGCCAGAGTCCCCGATAGTTGGCAATATCCACGACACCGCCGATCGCGGTTGTGGCCACCAGCCAATGGCGCAAAGGGGCACTATTGGCCATGGCCCAAAACGGGTCTAGCATGACTCCGCAACGCCCCCCCGGCCGCAGCAGTTGAAGACTGCGTTCTAGAAATAACCGCGACCAGTAGAGCCGGCTCGGCCCTTGGTTGGGGTGCGCCGATCCCGTCTGGGGGTACTGGCCCCCGTGGCGAAAGTATTGACTGGGCCAAGCCTGCTGACCCCGGTAATGGGCCCAGGCCAAGGCCAGGTCGGCGTCAATGGTCAGCACTTGCCTGTGGTTGTGTAAGAAGGTGGAGGGTTCTACCCGCTTAATCTGAAAGGTATCCTGGTAGGCTTCCAAAAATCCTGCTTCCGTAGGCTGAACCACTCCGCCGGGAAAGTGACTGAGGACAATATCGACGCCCCCCCGATTCCGCAGCAGAGGGTGCAGGGTAAACCCCCAGTGGAACGGAGCCACCGCCTCGACATCGGCCAGGGTGAGGGGTCGGCTATGGCGCCGTCCCTCCAGGTCTTGACTTTGCACCCGAATGCCCAATTGCTGGCTGGCTTCGCTCCAGAGCAGATGGGTGAGTTTGGTTTGTGCCGTCTGGTTAAGTTCCTCCAGGCGATCGCGCAAAAAATCCGCCTGGGCATAGGCCGGCACACTGCCGGTCTCTGCCAACAGTTGAGTTTGGCTGCGGTAGTGCTCTAACCGCACCTGCCGTTCGGCCAGAATAGCCTGGTAGGTATTCGCCATCAAAGGTTGGAGTAAATTGCCCTGAAACGCCGCTGCTTCGACCTGGGCGCCTTCAGGCGGGGGGCGGCGTCCCCTGGGGGCGACCCGGTCAAACCGTTCAGGGTCTACGCTGACCAGGCCAATCAGGGCATTCCCCGGCAGCAAGGTAAGGGTTAGATCGGGTAAGCTGGCCAGGTCCTGGGCCTGGGGGGTGGACTGCACTCCGGCCAAAAATAGCTGTAACCGGGCCAGTTCCAGGGCTGGCGGCCAAAGTTCTACGCCGTACAGGCAGTGACTCACCAAGTGGCGGTAAACCTTCAGCCCTAGGCCATCCTCCCTGGGCGACCCCCGCACCCAGTCGGGCACCGTGGCCTGCCCCGCCGCCCCCGCAACCGCCCCTAGGCTTTGGACCACGTACATCAGCTGCTGCAGGGCCATGAGTAGATAGCGACCGGACCCACAGGCCGGGTCTAGCAGGGTGAGGCTTGCCAAGCGCTGCAATACCCCCACCGCTTGAACCGCAGAAATCTCCATCAGCAGCTTTTCCACGCTCCCATAGGTTTGGCCGGTGACCTCCGTGGCGTAGTCCAGCACCGTGGCGTTGACCGTGCGATCGCCCAAGACTTCCAGCACCGGTGTCGGTGTGACCAGGGCCGATCCGCCGCGGCTATTCACGGCCTGCTCAAAGATTTCTGGCAGCCCAGCGGTGACATCCCCGCCAGGATGCATCAGCAAATCGCCAATCCATTCAAGGGCCGGCTCAAAGGCGGCATCGGCAATAGCCCTTGAACCCCAGCGGTAATCAAGGCGCTGGGGGGCAAAGGGGCCCGTGGGTAAAAAGGGAACATCCCCAAAAACCGCTGTAGTAGCAGCACTGCGTTCCTCCGAGGGCAGGGCAAACCCTTGCTGACAAAGGGGTTGAAAAAAGTCCAGGAAAAAGCGATCGCGGCCCCGTTGTTGGCTTTGCCCAAACTGGTTATGCAG
>DVEE01000514.1 GCA_015295885.1 Leptolyngbyaceae cyanobacterium M65_K2018_010 | reverse complement strand
CCATCGGCCAGCCCAGCCCCAACCCCAGCCCCGCCCCCTGGAAGGTCTAGAGCTAGCCCAACCGGTGGATGCGGTGGAGTTTGACACCGACCAGGCCAAGGTAGCCCTGCTGCGCATCCCCGACCGACCTGGGATTGCCGCCCGCCTATTTGGGGAACTGGCCAATCAAGCCCTCAACGTTGACTTGATTATCCAATCCATCCACGAAGGCAACACCAATGACATTGCCTTTACCCTGGTGAAGGGTAACCTCACCCGGGCTGAAGCCGTGGCCACCGCCATTGCCCCAGCCCTGCGTAGCAATCCCCTGGATACCACCCAGGCCGAGGTCATGGTGGATACCCGCATGGCCAAAATTAGCATTGCCGGTGCGGGCATGATTGGCCGTCCGGGGGTGGCCGCCAAGATGTTTTCCACCCTGGCCGAGGCGGGCATTAATATCCAACTGATATCAACCTCTGAGGTTAAGGTTAGCTGCACCATCGATGTAGAGGATTGCGATCGCGCCATTGCGGTGCTTTGTGAGGCCTTTGAGGTCAACTCCTCGCCCGTGCCCCCGGGGACCGGCCATCCCCCAGGGCCAGAGCGAACCGCCCCGGTGGTCCGGGGTGCCGCCCTGGACACCAAGCAGGCCCAGGTGGCCATTCGCCAGGTTCCCGATCAGCCCGGGATGGCCGCCAAAATTTTTCAACTGCTGGCCAACCATGGGGTCAGTGTGGATATGATCATTCAATCCCAGCGGTGTCGATTGGTGCAGGGCCAGCCCACCCGCGATATTGCCTTTACCGTCGCCCTGGCCGATGCCCGCCTGGCCCAAGCCCTGGTAGAAGAGGCCGCCGCCGAGTTGGGCTGGGGAGAGGTGGTGGTCAATGCGGCAATCGCCAAGGTCAGCGTGGTCGGCATCGGTATGATCGACTCTCCCGGTGTTGCCGCCCGCATGTTCAAAGCCCTATCCGAGCAGGGCATTAACCTGCAGATGATTGCCACCTCGGAGATTAAAATCAGCTGTGTGGTGGCGGAGTCTGAGGGCATCAAAGCCCTGCAAGCCGTCCATCGTGCCTTTGGGCTAGCGGGCACCAAGCCCGTGGTGGTTCCCGCTTGAGACCTGGGTGCCGCCGCCCTCGCTAGGAATAACTAATACCGCCGCCCCTTGGATCTGCCCCTGGCGCAGCGCCATCAAGGCTTCGTTAGCCTGCACCAGGGGAAAGGCCTGGATCTGGGTTTGGATAGGCACCCGGGGTGCTAAGGCTAGAAACTCCTCCCCATCCTGACGGGTCAGGTTGGCCACCGAGCGCAGCACCCGTTCGCCCCAAAGCCGGTCATAGCTAAAGGAGGGAATATCGCTCATGTGGATACCGGCACAGACCACCACCCCGCCCTTCGCCACCGCCTGCAGCGCTAGGGGCACTAGGGCCCCCACCGGAGCAAAGATAATCGCCGCATCCAGGGGTTCAGGCGCCGGGTCCGTCGCACTACCGGCCCACTCGGCCCCCAGCTGACGGGCAAATTGCTGCCCCTGGGTATCGCCAGATCGGGTAAAGGCAAAGACCCGCTGGCCCTGGTACCGGGCCACCTGGATGACAATGTGGGCCGCCGCCCCAAAGCCATAGAGCCCCAGCCGTTCAGCGGCACCGGCCAGCCGCAGGGAGCGGTAGCCAATCAGCCCGGCACAGAGCAAAGGCGCCGCTTGCAAATCGGCATAGTTCGCCGGAATAGGAAAGCAAAACCGCTCGTCGGCCACGGTGTATTCCGCATAGCCCCCATCCAGTTGGTAACCGGTAAATTGAGCCTGATCACAAAGGTTTTCTCGGCCTGACTGGCAATAGCGACAGTGGTTGCAGGTATGCCCCAGCCAGGGCACCCCCACCCGTGTACCCAGGGGCAGCGTTCCCCTCACCCCTGGCCCCTGCCCTACCACCGTCCCCACAATTTGATGGCCTGGGATCAGGGGCAGTTTGGCATCGGTCAATTCCCCATCTAGCACATGTAGATCGGTACGGCATACCCCGCAGGTATGAACCCGAATTAGCAATTGCCCGGCCTGGGGGGTAGGGATGGGCCAGTCTTCCGCCTGTAGGGGGGAACCTACTGTCCTCAGCACCATTGCTTGCATGGCCTTGCTCCAGAACTGAATGGGTGATCGGCCTCAATACCGCTCCAGGTGAGGAAAGGCCGCGTGTTGGCTGCGGGCCGCCTCGCCGCAGGTGCGGGGGCTAGGCAAGAGCTTGGTCGGATTTGCCAACCCACTGGGGTTAAAGGCTTGGCGCACCCAGGCCATGGTCTCTAAATCGGTGGCGGAGAACATATCGGGCATGTAGCAACGCTTGTCGGCGCCAATGCCATGCTCACCGGAGATACTGCCCCCCACCTGGATGCAGAGCTTGAGAATATCCCCACCCAGTTCTTCCACCTGTTCGAGCTGTCCGGGGATGGAGTTGTCGTAGAGAATCAGGGGATGCAGGTTGCCATCGCCGGCATGGAAGACGTTGGCCACCCGGTAGCCGTGGCGTTGTCCCAGGGCCTCAATTTCCCTCAGCACGTAGGGCAGTTGGGTGCGGGGAATGACGCCATCCTGGACGTAGTAATCGGGGCTGAGCTTACCCATGGCGGCAAAGGCTGCCTTGCGTCCCTTCCACAGCCGCAGCCGCTCCTCGGGGTCCGTGGCCACGGTCAGGCTGCGCGCCCCATTTTGACGACAGAGTTGCTGGATGCGATCGCCCGTGGCCGCCACCTCCGCCGGTAGGCCATCAATTTCAATCAGCAAGATCGCCGCGGCATCGCGGGGGTAGCAATCGGTGGCGACCACATCCTCGACCGCATTGAGGCTAAAGTTGTCCATCATTTCCATCCCCGCCGGGATGATGCCAGCACTGGTGATGGCAGACACCGCCGCTCCGGCGGCTTCTACCGAGGTGAAATCCGCCAGCAACACCTGAATGGACTCCGGGGCTTTGAGAATCCGCAGGGTGATTTCCGTGGCAATGCCCAGGGTGCCTTCGGAACCGACAAACACTCCACAGAGGTCATAGCCCGGGGTTTCTGCCACGGGCCCGCCCAGGTCAACAATCTCGCCGTCGGGAAGGACCACCTTCAGCCCCAGAACGTGGTTGGTGGTGACACCGTACTTGAGGCAGTGGACACCGCCCGAATTCTCGGCCACGTTACCGCCCACGGAGCACACGGACTGGCTGGAAGGGTCCGGGGCGTAGTAGAAGCCCGCTCCGCTCACCGCCTGGGTGACCCAGTTGTTGATCACCCCCGGCTGTACCACCACCCGCTGGTTCTCCAGATCGATGTCGAGGATCTGTCGCATGGTGGCGGTGACGATGAGAACCGAATCTTCCACTGGCAGGGCGCCCCCCGATAGGCCGGTACCGGCCCCTCGGGCTACAAAGGGAACCTGGAAGCGATCGCAAATCTTCACCGCCGCCGCCACCTCTGCGGTGGTCTGCGGCAACACCACCACCGCCGGTCGCTGGCGATAACTGGTCAGCCCATCACACTCGTAAACCAGCAACTCTTCCCTGCGGCGCACCACCTTGTCCGCCCCCAGGGCGGCGGTAAACGCCTCAATGATCGGGGTCCAGTTGATCGAAGAAGTCGAGGCGGTGATGGTCATAACCAGAAGAACAAAAAATGATGAACGCAGTATTGCTACAGAGCTTGGGCGCCCTGATGACCAAGGATCTCTTTAGCCGCGGTAGCCCTTAAGGACGCGGGAACCTGTCAGGGACTGAGGGGTGACTTTGCCCAGGGGGGGTGGCTGCGCCTAGGCAAAATCACGCCCCAGCGCTAGGCACCCTACAGGAATCAACACCTTCGAGCCTTGGCTGGGAGGCATGCCCCTAGCGATGATGGATCTGTTTCGATCCTAACGCGAAGGGACCCGGCCCAGGCCGGCAGGAGGGTTTGAGTTTTGCATTTTGAACTCCGCGGGGCGGTACTAGGGCGCTAACTCGCCTAAAATCCTAAACCGCATGTGGTTCACGGCCAAATCCCCGAGCCGAACTTCCGGGCTGCCCTCGGGCAGAATCAGCTTTTCAAAGGGAATGCCCTTGCCCATTTCCACATGCCACCAGGGCAACCCCATGAAGAATCGGGTAGGGTAGGGGCCGCCGTCCTGGATATCGTCAGGGTTGGATTCCATCGGTAGCCACCCATAGCCAGGCAGATAAAACTCGATCCAAACGTGGTTAAAATCGGGCTCTAAATAAATGCCCGGTTGGTCGGCTTGGGCGGGGCACTTGTAGCGGCCCACGGTACGGCAGGCAATGCCATTCAGCCGCATCAGGGCCAACAGCAGCCCGACGTATTCGCCACAGGATCCACGCCCGCGCTGGAGTACCACATCGGGGGTGGCAATGGCGGGCGTGACCGCGTAGGAAAGCTTGTCGTAGACATAGTCGCGGATGCTGAGTACCTGGCGCAGCAGGTTCGTTTCGGTGCCGATGGCTTCGCGGGCCGCCGCCTGGATCAGGGGGTTATCCATGGCTAACTCGTCATCGTCAATCAGGTAGCGGGGACCATATTCTGGAGGCAAGGGCGGGGCCGCCTCCACCTGGCGGGGGGTAAGCTGGTACTTGATGCCGTAGACTTCGACCAGAGCCTTCCAGCCAAACAGATGACGCTCGTGGGGTTCCAAGGTGTCGAACTGGAAGCTGGCCACCCGTTCGCCGTTCTGTTGGACGGTTTGAAAGGGCAAGCCTAGGGGTTCTACGGTTCTGACCACCTGGCGATGGGTGTGGGTTGGGAAGGCAATCCGCCACTCCACATTGTGCAGGGGAATGGTGTCTTCTAGGGTGTCAATTTCTTCCGCATAGGTCATTTCCACCAGGTAGCCGTTGGTGCGGCAGTAACCCGCCTCCCGATACCAGCGATAGGTGAGGGGGTGGATCAGGGTGCGATCGCGAAAGGTCAACTCAAAGGGAACCTCCTCACTGTTGGGGTCTTCTCGCACGTAGGGTTCTTCATTGGTATAGGCGACCCAGAGGGTACCCTGGTCAGGGCCGGTATGGGGCGGCACCGCTATCCCCGTAGGGGTAGGGAAGGGGGTGAGCATTTTTACGACCAGTTCCCCGGTGGCTCGATCTAAGCAATATACGGTTTGCTCGGTCTGGTCGCATACCCAGAGGTAGTCGCCCCAGACGGAAATGTTTTCGATCCCAATTCCGGGGGCCGGAAACTGGGTAATCCGCTGGCCCGAATCGCGGTCAAACACAAAGATGTAGCCCGCTTTTTTGCAACTGACGTAGAGGGTGTTTTCCCACACGGCCACGCCGTCGGCGGTGTAGGGCAGCGTCAGCACCAGGGTGGGTTGGATCTCGCTCAGGGGAGTGAGGTAAACCCCGTGGTCACGGCTAATCCAAAGGCGGTCCTGCCAGTGGGCAATCCCGGTGGCCCGCTCAAAGGCCGCCGCATGGCGGGGATTGAGGATTTCGGTATGGTCCGTTTTGGGGTCGAGCCGCAGCAGATAACCCCGAAAGGGATCAACCGCTAGGAGTTGATCGCCCTGTAACGCCATCCCGTAGATGGCCTTTACCCCAATCGGTTGGAAGATCGGCGGAGCCACCACGGGGGGGGCAACGAAACTGGTAGCGGGAGCAGACAAGGAATCAACCATGGGCCGCAATCACACCTAGGATAGGACTGGCAGGGTATTGGTCCTATCCTAGGAGACTGCGATCGCAAAAAGTGTAGTTTTACTAGCCCAGGGCAAAAAATCTTGCTATTCGCCCTCCTGGGTGAGTTGCTGCTCAACGGTGCTAATCGCTGCATTGATCGCGGCCAAGCGGGCTTCTAGGGAATCTCGAAAGGCTTTCATCATCTCCAGCTTATAGCGCTGGTACTGGCGACGGGACTCGGCACTGGGAGCCATACAAAAGGGAAAAAACATGGGTGTCAAGTTCAGATAGGGAGACCCTTTTATTATGGGCCTAAGCCTGGGGTCGGTGGGGGAAGGATCGATCGGTGGGTACGGTACTGGGTGACTTGGACGGGAACCTATTACGCTTTGTTTATCGCTTGTCAGTTATGTAGTTTTGGCCGTTAAGATCAGCCTAAATCCAAACCTAAGTCGCCAAGTCTACTGAATGGTAAGCCGGGGGTGCCACCCCCTTCACCCCCACCCGCCTCTTCTATTCAAGGGCACCCGCCTCCTGACCCAGTTCTTTCTTTCCTACTCTCCATGGCCATGGTCCATTCCATCCTCACACCGCCGGTCGCCCTGCAGCAGATCCCGCCGGGCCACCTCAACATCATGGGCTACGTGAACGAATCCGAGGTCAACGGCCCCGGCTGTCGAGCGGTGGTGTGGGTGCAGGGTTGTCTGTTGCACTGTCCCGGTTGCTTTAACCCGGCCTCCTGGTCCTTTGCAGAAAACCAGTGGGTGGCGGTAGAGGAACTGGTCGATCGCATTTTGGCCAATCCCCGCAACCAGGGCGTCACCTTTTCCGGCGGAGAACCGTTCTGGCAGGCGGCGGCCCTGGCCCAACTGGCTGCTCGGGTCAAAGCCCAGGGGTTAAATGTGATGTCCTTTACGGGCTTCACCCTGGAAAAGTTGCGATCGCCCTCAGCCCCAGCCGGTGCCCAGGATCTGCTAGATCAGCTCGACCTGCTGATTGATGGTCCCTTTATCCAGGCCCAGGCGGTAAATTCCCCGGACTCGCCGGTGTCTTCCCGGAATCAACGGGTTCACATCTTTAACCCCGCTTTGGCAGACGCCATCACCTGGGCCAGCGATCAGTTAGAGGTCCACATTTTTAAGGATGGCAGTCGCATCATTACGGGCTACCGAGGGCAGCTCCTAGCGGAGTAGCCACACTGACTCCCTGAGCTTTCTCATCCAGGGCGGCAACATAGTTGCCAATGGCATGATCGCTAAACCGGCGACTGAGAATTTGCCAGGTCAGCAGGGAACCCAGTTGCACCGCCGTATCCACATGCTCAAAGCCCTGCCACTCGCGGGGGATGCGGGTGACAATATCCCACCCGTAGATGAACCGAGAGCTGTTAGTAATACGGCGATTGTAGGACTCGACCTGGGCTTTATTACCTACCCGGGGGGCACCAAAGGTATGGACGATAAAGGTCAGGTCATTGGCCCGACCAAAGTTGTACTGGATATCCAGGGCGGCAATGGTGGCCAGGGCCCCGCCCAGACTGTGGCCAGTAACAATCACCCGCTGGCCCTCAAAGGTCTCCATGGTCTTAAGCAGGCGATCGCGCACGGCAAAGTAGGCCATCATAAAGCCCCGGTGAAACTTCACCTCCGAGTTACCGTCCCCATAGGGGTAAATTTGCTGGCGAAAGGCCGCGTTGTTGATCCAATCGGTGGACTTATCGGAGCCGCGAAACACAATGTAAAGTTTGTCGCTATTTAATTGATTGAGCACGGCGGCCTGGGTGTCGGTAAAGCCGTTGTCCTGACTCTCGATAAAGATGGGCTCAATATCCGGGTAGGCTGAGAACCGCAACCCACGAAAATCTCGGTAAATCTCTTGACACAGGCGGGCGCAGGTCAGGGCGAGGGCGTAGTCGACCACGGCAGTCATCCTCCAGAACAACGATTGGGTGAGGCTCAGCCCAATCGCGCGATGCCTCCGGGGACTTGAACCGGCGCCATGGACTGAATCAAGACGCAGGAACGGCCCACCAAGCCAACCCGTAGGGCTGATTCGACCGACTAGTCGTCTGCGGTTGATAGATAACTCTCAGTTTGTACCGTCCGGTTTCCGGAATTTGATAAAAAATGTGTTCAACGCTATCGACTTCGCTCACCGAAGACCAAACACTCCGGTTGAGGTCCTCTTCCTCGGCGGGCAGCAGGTAAAGGTTGAGGTCGCTCAGCCCCTGGTCCCTAAATCCTTCGCCCAAGTCGTAGATACCATTGCCGTTTTGATCCACCAGCTCGACCTGGCGTTCCCAGGCCAGGGTGGCCGCCAGATAGCTACCCGCTTGGAGTGGCACCTCAAAAACGTAGTCATGGACTGAACCACCCCTACCGCCGGAGGCCAGTTCCAGGCTGGCATAGTTCCAACCCACCACCGGAATCGGTTGATCGGGCCCAAAGGCACCGGGTAAGAGCTGCTGATAGGCCCGGTAGGCATTCAGATGGCCCGTCCCCATTTCATTGTGGAGGGGAATCTTAACATCCCGGTAGGCATCGGATTCCAACCAAGTGCGGTTGCGGGTGTCCAGCAGGGTGCGGGTCATGCCCAGGCGTAGGCCATCCCCAGTATCGGCCAGCTTATCGGCGGAATTCAGCAGCACCGCCTTCATCACCATCGGGTTCCGCCCCGTCAGCGGCCAGTTGGGCAGGCCGGCCCGAAATTGGCGATCGACTAACTGCTGCAGCAGGGCAATGGTACCGGCCACATGGGGTGAGGCAAAGCTCGTGCCACTAGAGACCCGCAGGCGGCCATCGGGGTCGATCAGCTCGATGTTGCTGCCAGGGGCCACCAGGTTGATCGAGCGACGGGGCCCCACGTTGGTCTCCGGAGTAGGTGATTGGGGCGATCGCACCGTGGGCTCGCTGCCCAGGTTGGCAAAATCCACCTTAGTAAACACCCCATCCACCTGGCGGGAATAGGCCACATTAATGCCATTGAAATTGTCCGTGGGGATGGGAATCCCCCCCCGGCCCTGATTGCCTGCAATCACGTAGAGGGTTTCATGCACCCGCGACGACCAATCGATGCACTGAGTCAACAGGGCATTGCCGTCCAGTACCGGGTTGGGCCGAGGGTCGCGCACCAGGGGTTCGCCAAAACTAAAGTTAATGGCGCGGACATCGCCTCCATTTTGGCTAGCCACCGACTGGGCCGCCAGGCACTCCTCCGGCTGGGCGCTGCGCCCACCATCCAGGGGCCCGACCGCCCCAGAATACAAAACTGCCCCCGGAGCCACGCCGGTATGGCGCTTGTCCTGGCTAATCATCACACTGGCAACGTTGGCCGCATGGCCATCCACAAACTCGTCGGCCACGGCCCAACCATCCAGCAGCAAGACCCGCCGCACCGCCACGGGCATATTTTCGTAGGCCACCTTATCCAACCCAAACTTGCTGGGGCGACCAATTTCCACCTGGCCAATGGCAATCTTTTCCCCGGTTAGGTAGTAGGGACTGGCGTGCAGGCGAATCGCATCAATGCCCTGGGAGCCCACCGATTCCGCCAGGGCTAGCACCGGCAAGGTCAGGGACGCCAATCCCCCCAGGCTGCCCAACCAGATCACGATTTTTGTAAAAGGCGATAGCCCCTGACCCAGCTTCCCCATAGCGATCCCTTGCCCTCCATTATCCCTTGGCAAACTCTATCGCAAAGCCCAGGGGAAGGGTACTGATTTTTCGCCTCCCCTTAAGAATTCCTGCCCTCCAACCCCCATGATCCAGGGGGTGACTGAACCGCTTGTGCTTGCATCCTTTCCGGTGAAGGTTGCCCAGCCGGGATTCCCGTGGGAACGGGAATGACACCGCTGATTGACGGGTGAGTGAGGGATTCAGGCGAAGCCGGGAACCCAAAGCCAGGCCCACCCAGGTTCCCCCGTCACCTGAGAGGACGCCAACCCGGCGATTTTTCCCCGATAGGGGACCACAACATGCGATCCTAGAGTCACCCCCTAGCAACCCTGAGGATTACCGTGAAAGCCATCACCCTGCTTGGATCAACCGGGTCCATTGGCACCCAGACCCTAGATATTCTGGAACACCATCCCGACCAGTTTCGCCTGGTGGGCCTGGCGGCGGGGAATAACGTGGAGTTGTTAGCCCAGCAGGTACGCCAGTTTAAACCGGAAATAGTAGCCATCTGCAACGACCATAGGTTGCCGGAACTACGGCAGGCCCTGGCGGGGTGCGACCCCATGCCCCAGGTGGTAGCCGGTGAAGCGGGGGTGGTTGAGGTGGCCCGCTACGGGGATGCGGCGGCGGTGGTCACTGGGATTGTCGGCTGTGCTGGTTTGTTACCCACCCTGGCGGCCATTGAGGCGGGTAAGGACATCGCCCTGGCCAATAAAGAAACCCTGATTGCCGGGGGCCCGGTGGTATTACCGCTGATCGCTAAGCATGGGGTAAAGTTGCTGCCCGCCGACTCCGAACATTCGGCCATCTTTCAGTGTCTGCAGGGGGTGCCTCCGGGGGGGCTGCGGCGCATTGTGTTAACGGCATCGGGGGGGGCCTTTCGCGATTGGCCCGTGGATAAGCTAGCCCAGGTGACGGTGGCCGATGCCCTGCAGCATCCCAACTGGTCCATGGGGCGGAAAATCACCGTGGACTCGGCCACCCTGATGAACAAGGGCCTGGAGGTGATCGAAGCCCACTATCTGTTTGGGGCCACCTACGACCAGATTGATATCGTCATCCATCCCCAGAGCATTATTCACTCCTTGATTGAACTGCAGGATACGTCGGTGTTGGCCCAGTTGGGCTGGCCAGATATGCGATTGCCCCTGCTCTATGCCCTGTCCTGGCCCGATCGCATCTTTACCGATTGGGAACCCTTAGATTTGGTCAAAGCCAGTAGCCTCACCTTTCGCGCCCCGGACCACGCCAAGTACCCCTGCATGGAGTTGGCCTACGCCGCTGGTCGAGCCGGGGGCACCATGACCGCGGTGCTCAACGCCGCCAATGAGCAGGCGGTCGCCCTGTTTTTAGAGGAAAAGATTCACTTTTTGGATATACCTAGGGTGATCGAGACCGTCTGCGATCGCCACCAGACCGATAACCGGCGGCAACCCAGTCTGGCGGATATTCTCGCCGCCGACCAATGGGCCAGAACCGAGGTTCTGAGCGTCAGCCCAACCCTGTCGAGAGCGACCCTGGTGTCTCTCGGGTAAGGGGGCCGCCGTGGAACTCCTGATCGTGCTAGGGGCCATTCTCCTGGCGGTGCTGGTGGCGGGGTGGGTCTTTAAGCTGGTCAGAAACACCTTGCAAACGATGCTGCTGGTGGCATTTGTGCTGCTGGCGCTGTATTTTTTGTTTGGCATGGGCCCCGGCCTACTCTGGGAGCAGATCCAAACCTGGCTGGGCCGGGGGGCCGCCCGATGACGCCCCACCCCTGGGCTGTAAAGCTTGACGACAATTGCTTGGATCCCCGGCTAGAAGCCTCTAGAATCGGGGTACTTCCAGCCGGCCCAAACCTGTGTCCAATCTGTTGAAGAATCTGCCCTTGCGAGGGTTATTACTGCTGGCTTTTTTAGGGCAGCTGGTTGGCATTGTGGGCTTAGTGGGCTATCTCTCCCTGCGCAACGGGCAAAAAACCGTTCAAACCCTGGCCAATCAGATTCGGCAAGAGCTCACCGCCCGTATTGAAGAAGAATTGCAGACCTATTTTGAAAGCCCCCACGCCATTAACCGCCTGAATGGGGCGGCCCTAGCCCGGGGCGACATTGATGTGGAAACGGCTCAGTTTGGGGAGGCTCAGCTTTATCAGCAAATGAAAATTGCCCCAAACATTGCCTTTGTGTACTGTGGCAGCAGTCGCCGGGGGGAGTTTTTTGGCGTACTGCGATCGCCCCAGGATGGCTCGCTGCAGTTGTCCTACGGCAACTCCGGCAACCGGTTTCTGCGCGAATACTACAGCCTGGATGTGGTAGGCCAGCGAACCTTCCGGGTCTCCCAAGCTAGCAAGGTCTTTGATGCCCGGCAGCGCCCCTGGTTCCGAGCGGCGGTCTCCGCCCAAGGTCCAGCCTGGACCGATGTCTACATTGCCTTCACCACCAAATTGCCCAACATTACCGCCAGCCTGCCGGTTTACGATCGCTCAGGCAAGCAACTGCTAGGGGTGTGTGCCACCGATGTGGTGTTGCCCGAGGAGTTCCGCAGTTTTCTCCAATCCCTCAAGATTGGCCGTAGTGGCCAGGCTTTTGTGGTGGATCGCAAGGGCAATTTGATTGCGAATTCCACCGATGAGCCCCTCATGGTGGGGGAAGGGGATCAGGCTCGCTCCCTCACCGCCGCAGAAAGCCAGGATGCCCTGGTGCGGGGGGCCGCCGGTTACTTGCAGACCACCTTCGGTGGCTTTGACCGCATTACCGAGGCCCAACGGCTGGAATTTAAGCTCAATGGCCAGCGCCAGTTCCTGGAAGTGGTGCCCTTTCGGGATGACTTCGGGCTAGACTGGCTGATCCTGGTGGTGGTGCCCGAAAGCGACTTCATGGGGCAGGTCTACGCCAACACTCGCACCACTGTCCTGTTAGCCCTGGGGGGGGTAGTCGTCGCCTTCGCCATTGCCGCC
>DVEE01000411.1 GCA_015295885.1 Leptolyngbyaceae cyanobacterium M65_K2018_010 | reverse complement strand
CGATCTGCCGCAGGTGGACTGGTGACTGGGGAGAGCCTGGGCAATACCGCCACCGTCACTGACTCGACTACCTCAATTTCTGGCGGGGAAAGCTTGGCCTGGGGCGACGGTGCCCAGGGTAATCCCAAAAGGGCCGCATGGGCCCCTAAAGACGCGCCTAGGCAAAGCCCACCTAAGCCAAGGGGAGACAGCCAAGCCCGGGGCAAAGACAGGAAGGAGGCTGGAGAGGGAAACGAGCAGGAGCCATGCTGGACAGCACTATCGACAAACTTTATCAGCAGAAACTACCCAGTAATAGGATAATTTCACCTTTAGTTTAGGCTGAATTGGCCGTATCTCCAAGGGTGCCAGCCTGAATTGCAGGCTTTTCCTGACAGAGGCTGGGGCTGGGCTACCAGGAAACAGTTGCTATTGCCCATTACCTAGGGAATATTTTTCGGACATCTTGTTGGGAAGAGTTGTCAATAGAGGCTATAATGCCAACCAACCATCCTAGGCCCGGGGAGCCTCCGGAGCCATCTATAGTATTTGAGGTGTTGTTCGATGACCTTAGGAAGACGTACATTTTTGGTCGCAGGGGCTGCCGCCACCGCAGTTGGTCTGGGTCACCTGCGATCGCGACCCGCAACTGCCCAATTTGGGTTTGGCCGCAACCGGAGAGCGACGGTCAACTTGTATTCCTCTCGCCACTACGACACCGATGAACAGCTCTACGAGGGATTTCGGGAAGCTACGGGCATCCGAGTGAATGTAGTTGAGGCAGAAGCAGACCAACTGATTGAACGGATCAAAAGCGAAGGGGTAAACAGTCCGGCGGATATTTTGATGACCGTGGACGCCGGGCGGCTCTGGCGGGCCCAAGAGGAAGGACTCTTTCAACCGGTTTCCTCAGCAGCCCTGACCGCCGCTATTCCCGACTACCTGCGCCAAGCCGATGGGCTGTGGTTCGGCCTGACCAAGCGGGCGCGGGTGATTATGTACAATCAGGATGCGGTCCAACCCTCGGAGCTTTCCACCTACGAAGCCCTGGCCGATCCGAAGTGGCGCGGACGGATTCTCATTCGTAGCTCCACCAACATTTACAACCAATCGCTGGTGGGGTCGATGATCGCCGCAGAGGGGGCTACGAATACGGAAGCTTGGGCCAAGGAGCTAGTGGCCAACTTTGCCCGCCAACCCCAGGGCAATGATACGGACCAAATTAAAGCTGCCGCCGCCGGTTTAGGTGACATTGCCATCGCCAACACCTATTACCTGGCCCGGTTAATCAAGTCCGATAAACCAGAGGACCAGGCGGTAGCCGAGGTGATGAAGGTCTTCTTCCCCAACCAGGATGACCGCGGCACCCATGTGAATATCAGTGGTGCCGGTGTAGTCAAAACTGCCCCCAATGCGGCCGCTGCCATCCAGTTTCTGGAATATCTGGTTACACCTGAGGCCCAACGGATTTTTGCGGAAAGCAATAACGAATATCCCGTGGTTGAGGGGGTAGCCACAGATTCAGTGGTGGCCAGCTTTGGCACCTTTAAGTCGGACACCATTAACGCCGAAATCTTTGCCCAAAATAACGCCGAAGCCCTCAGAATTACTGACCGGGCTGGCTGGAAATAAAAAACGGTGCGTGGGGGCAAGGATTCTTCTGCCCCCATGCAGACCAAAGCCAGAGCCCTTAAGCAGGCTCAACCCAGACCTGAAATCCCAGCGGGGTCTCCGCCTGATCCAGCAGAACTTCTAACCTGGCGGCGGAAGAGGCGGGGGTAGCTTCTACCCGCAGCATCAGATCACCGGGGGTGGAACGATTGGCCCCAGTGGTATGCCCTTCTCCCAGGAAGGAAATCGCTCCGGCGGTGGGCAGGTTCACCCGAACCTGCAGAATCTGATCTGGCAAGTAGGTGGCAGTGACAATAACCGGGCCTAAACCCGTTACCCAGGTGCGGCTGACCTCGGGGTTCGCTGGGGAAACCCTCAGGGAGAGCGCGTCAAAGATCCCCTGGGCCGCCAGCATGGCCAGGGCAATCTGCTGCTGGGGGGCAGCCGAAGCATAGTCTAGTTCGGCTAGGGTTTGGGTTTGGGCAGACCGATAGGCCGGGCGAGCCACCAGCCCGGCAATATAGTCCAGGGTCTCGGCCTGATCGGGGAACAGGGATTCTACAGCGCTCACCAAGCGCCGCCCGAGTTGGGTCGTTTGTTCGGCAACTTGCTGGCATTGGTAGAGGAGTTCGCTCAGCACCGCTTCGGGCAACTGGCCAGGAACCGGAAGACTCTGAAGGTGGTCTAACCAAACAGAGGCCGCACCAGCATCGGGCTTCAGGGTGTCGGGATACTCTTGCAGGGCCTTTTCCCAGGGGAAAAGCGGCGGATGATTGGCAATTTCTTGCTTGAGGCGGCGCTTCAAAAGGGCTTCAAAGTGTGTTTGCACAGCAGGAAGATCTCCAGGGTTAAAAACAGCAGTGGTGTCTGCACCGATGGGATTTTCAAACAGTTCCTGGTCCGCGGCAGCTAAGGGGTCAAGTCCCTGGCGATCAACGGCATTGAATCGCGGGTCCCGATCCTCCCAACTCATGGCCGGTGGATCCGGTAACTCTGGATCGTTTGCTTTGGCAAGATGACGGTCTCCTGATTGGGGATCCTCCCACAGAACTGATTCAAGCAACAGCCCCAGGAGGATGTCTTTAATCGTATCTGAGTCACTATTCATAGCTTGAATCGGTCTGTCCGGATACTAATGATTACGAATTTCCCAAGCTTGCTCTAACAACTTAGTCCACTGCTTGTGAACCTGGCTGTTCGTGAGCCCTAAAATCTTAGCGGCTTCGGCATCGGTCAGGCCCTGCTGCTTCAAGTTCAATAATTTGGTTTGTTTGAGGTTCAGGGTCTGCTGCCACTGTTGCCACTGTTGGGGGGTCAACCCCAGATTACTCTCTAGACCGGCCCCAAGCCATTCATGTACCAATTCCCAGTGGTGCGATAGGGCAAATCGCAGCAAGTGGTACTTAAATCGCTGCTGCAGGTAATCGCGCTGGCGAGGGGTGAGGTTGAGCAAGGACTCGATTTCGTGGGTGGGCAAATCCAGCAGTCGCAGGGTGAAGTAATCGGCGCACTCACTCTGATTCCGTTCCTGGAGGTAGACGAGCAGCTTTTCAATCACCTCGTCTCGCAGTGAATTTTCCGGCAGGTCTTCGGTCTGAGCGGCGATCTCATCCCGAACTCGCTGATGGGAGGCGGCGGGGCGAGCATCCTCACTGTCCAGGCCATAGTCGGTGGCTTGCTCAATGTCGACGGCCAGCTCGGGAGGTTGCTGCTTAGAAAAGGTCTGAGCCCTGAGAATAATCAGTTGTTGGCTGCGGTGGCCAGGCAGGGGAATGCGGCGCTTAGCATAGCGCTCCGAGAAGGCCATAAACTCCGCCAGTTCTAGTAGGGTGCGGGGTTGAAACTGGTCTGACAGGTGGTTCTCGCGGCGAAAGGCGGTGAGGGCTTCCACATAAAAACCCTGCAGAAAATCTTCGATTAAGCTTAAGCGGGCCTGATAACTGGTTTGCACCTGGGGTGGCGTGATGTAGCGGTAGACGATGGCGCTCAGGGTGCTATGGAGTTCTATGCGCCCTTGCCGCGATCCCAGATCGTAGTAGCGCAGGCATTGCTCCAGGCGATGTTGCCCCAGGGACCTGGCCCAACTGGGAATATCGCCGGAAGCCTGAATGCGATCGCTCTCGTCGCAAATGCGCTGAACTTCGATGCCGGTACGGCGGGCTACCGCTCGACAAACGGCCTCGGGAGCGCCACTTTTTACCCTTAAGGTCTCGTAGAGCAATTGGGTTAATGCGTCCACGGAAAACGTGCAGATACCCTGACTCAAGCTGGTTATCCTCTAAAGCGTCACAAAGTAGTGAAGCGATATTCAGGTGTGGTAGTCGGGTAGACGCACTAGCCCGCCCTAGGGGGCTAAAGGCAGAAAAACAGCGAAATCTTCCTGATTGCGAACAAGACCAAACGAATGGAAACCCTGATTGAACCCAACGGTAAGATGGTTGAATCCACTATTATTTCGTAAAGTCTAGCATCTCTCCGTAAAAGTATCGACAAACTCCGTACCATGGAGTATGAAAGCGTCATCAGGGTATCGCTATGGATCTTGACGAACAAATTGCCGATTTGGTTCAGAATACTGGCGGTGACCAAGCCACAGCGGCCGCCGTAAGGGCGATCTCCCCCACCCTCAAGGCGATCGCAGAACAGCTTAAACACCGACAGTACTACGTGCTGCAAACCCTAGAACAGGGCTGGATGATGACGACCCTGAGCAATCGAGCCCAGCCCACCACCCAAAAAAATGTCGTCTACGCCTACCCCACCCTCCAGGATGCGGCCGCCAGCCAGGCCTCTATTAAAGACCCCCAGGTGATGGCCTTACCGGTTCCTGTCGTGCATATTCTGTTTCAGCTCATAGCCATGAAGCCGATTGATAGCCTGATCTTTTGCGAAACCCCAGGGCAAACGGGGCAGGGGATCGAAATTCGCCGGCAGGATTTTGAGGCGCTGGTGCAGGCCCAACTGGCCCAGGCTCAACGCAGTCAGGCCATTCCCCCAGATATGGCCTAGGCCTGGCTAATCTACCGCAGAGCCTCCTGCAGGTCAGCCGCGGAAAGGGTACGGGTTAGATCCATGGGCAAGGCCTCAGCGCTCAGCTTTTCCGCAAAGGCCGCCTGTACCATGGGCCGATAGCGCTCATCCTGGTTGAGGGTGAGCTGGAAAAAGGCCAGCGCCAGAATTTGCATGTAGGACTGGGCCAGGTCTGGGCGGGGCCCAATCAGGGCGGGCGGCAGGGCCAGGGGCGGCTCGGCCTGAGCCACATCACCAATCACAGAAAAGTGAGTCCCCTGATTGAGCAGCAGCAGAAAGCGTTCCGGCGTCGTTAACCAGGTAAACGGTTGAATTTGTTCTGGAAAAGCCGGCGACACCGTATCCGCTGTCCCCGCCACGACCATCGTGGGCACGGTAATCAGACCATAGCCCGATTCGCCAAACACCACACTGCCGATCGGGTTCATTACAAAAATCGATCGCACCCGTGGGTCCGCCAGCCTGCCCCCAGGATCGCCCAAACGCACTGCTTGACACTGTAAAAGCAAGGAGGGATTTAAGCTGATCTGACTGGGAGGACAAAATTCCTCCAGCTTAGCCTGATCAAAGGTGGCCCCCGCCAAAGCCAGGGCCGTATACCCCCCAAAGGACTGCCCCACCACCCCGATCCGGTCCATATCCAAGCGCACGGGTAAGGTTAGCCGCGGCGTTTGCGTCCGTTTTAGGGCACTGATGACTTGCGATACATCCTGGGGGCGGCGAATAAATTCATCATCGGCAACCACCGCATCGGTGAGGCCCTCCAGCAGAGCCATCAACTGCTGGGCATTGCTGCCCGTATGTTCAATGGCGGCCACGGCCACCCCCCCGGTAGCCAGGAAGTTGGCCAGGTAGGCATAACTCTCGCGGGTGCCGCCTAAGCCGTGGGAAATAATCACTAAGGGAAATCCCTGGGAGGGAGACCGTTGTTCTCCCAGGACTTGGGGGAGATAGAGAGCCACCGGCCGGGTCAGCCCCGGCACGACAAGGTTAACCCGCTGCACACCGTAGCGACGGTTTTCTTGCAGTAACTGCAACAGATCGGCAAAGGCCCCTGCATCCATTGGGGCCGCCGCCGCTTCCTGCTGGGCTAGATCTTGCACCAGAGCTACCGCCTGTTCCGATTGAAAGATGGCCCGATTCACGGCCTGGGCGATGGCAAACCCACCGGCCAGGTCAATGCGAATCGCCTCCATCGGGTAGGCCTTGAGCACATCCAGCAGCGTTACTCCATCTTCAGCGTAGGCCGCACCCAGAATCAGCGCGGCCCGCAGGGCAAAGAAATCGCCTTGGCGAGCGGGGGTGCGTACGACCTGGACGAGTTCATTGAGTAAAATTTCTCCCTGCTCAGTGTAAAAAAACTGAGCAATGGCCACATGGCTGAGGGTTTCAGCCGGAGTTATGAGCACTTGCCGAAATTGTGCTAGCTGGTCTGCGGACAGACCCAAGAGCCGGTTGTAGCTCTGCAGTTGGGGGGTCAGCTGACCGGTTTTAGCAAACTGCTCTAGGTCACCAATGGCAACGGTGCGTTCCAGAAGGCCAAAGGAAATAATAATTTCTTCGGCGGTTTGCCCCGGCGTGGCCGACAGCACGGCTCCCAAGCCCATCAGGGCCAACAGCCCCCAACGCCACAGTCGCCGTGGTATAGCCGTTTGCCCGTGGAGCCAAGGATAGATTAGAGCCAAAGCCAACTCCCTGTCCTTCTGGAAAGGTCCGTGAATTTCCCTCTGGGTTGTCCCCAAGCTCGATCAATCACCGGTGACCACCAGGGACGGTTCCACCACCTGCTCCAGAAAACCAGCGCAGGCATCCATGAGCAGGTCAATCACGTAGGTAAACCCCTCTGGACCGCCGTAGTAGGGATCGGGCACCTCCTGGTCGGGGTAGGTGCGGCAGTAGTCACACATCATTCGCAGCTTGTGGGCATAGCGACCGTCTGGATCCAGGGCTTGAATATCCCGAAAGTTCTGCCGATCCATGGCCAAGATCCAATCAAAGCGCTCAAAGTCAGCGGTTTGGAACTGCCGGGCCCGACCGGTCAGGGTCAGGCCGTAGGTTTTGGCGGCGGCAGCCATGCGCCGATCTGGGGGGCTACCGATGTGATAGCTAGCGGTGCCTGCTGAGTCACAGATGATCTGCCCGCTCCACTGACGTTGCTGAATCAGGTAATTCATAATATTTTCCGCCGAAGGCGACCGGCAAATGTTGCCCAGGCAGACAAATAGAACATGAGTAGCCATGGTGATCTGGGAATGGAGGTCAGCGGCACTGGGGGACAGCGGTTATAGCCCTGGTAAGTTGAGGCCGCCGGTCAGGTCTTCCATGCGATCGCGCATCGTCGAGGTTGATTTATCGTAGGCGTCCTTCATGGCGGTGGTGATTAACTCTTCTAGCTTTTCTACGCCTTCGGTTAGGGCCTCAGGGGCAATGGTGATGCCACGGGGTTCCTGGTTACCACTCATGATCACCTTCACTAAACCGCCCCCGGCCTCGCCCTCAATCTCCATTTGCTCCAGTTCTTCCTGAAGCTGTTTAGCTCCTTCTTGAATCTGCTGAGCTTTTTTGAAGGCCTCTGTGAGTTCCTTCATTTTGCCCAGCCCGAACCCAACCCCTTGACCTTGTGACATGGAGTTACTCTCGAACAATACGGCAGTTGCGCAAATCGGCTATTCGATTTTAGCGCCCAGCGACAGATTGTAAGCCCGACTTTCCCAAAGCCGGACTAGGGACGGTTGAGCCGCTTTTGCAAAGACTCTGGCCCAATCTCCTGCAGACTATAACCCTGGGGATAGCTGCGGAGGGTTTGATCGACAAAGAAATCTGGCTCTGAGCGGGGCGGCCGTTGCCGCAGCCACCGACTCCGGACTATGAGGGCAGTTTGCATCAGACCCTGAAGCCACGCCGGGGCCGGTTCCCAGCCCAGGGCCTGTAGCATTGGCGGGTCCAGCAGGCTGGGCAGCCCTTGGTTCACGATCGGCCGCACCACCGCTGGGAACCAGGACAGCAGCAAGGAGCGAGTGGCATTGGCAACCCGTTGGTTCGATCCGGTATAGCTAAACCGCTGGGCCTCAAACTGGCGGTTAAACTGTTCAAACTCATCGTATTGGTTGGGCAGGGCAGTAATCCCCATGCGATCGCCAATGGTTCGCCAAAAGTAGAAGCAGGCCAGTCGCTCGACCTGACAAAACGGTCGCCAGCCAAAGCGATCGCACCATCGAATGGGCTCGAACACAAAGGTGGACAGCACGTATAAATAATCCTCGTTAGCAATGGGGTAGTGGCTATGGATGGCGTTCATCCGCTGAATAAAAGCGGCCCCCCTGGGGCTTTCGTAGCCATGCTTCAGCACCTCCGACACCACAATGCCAGTATCGTCGTAGCGTTTTTGGGGGTGGTGGTGAAACTCTCCAGTTTGATCTAGGAGTTGGGCAATACTAGGGACACAAAAGGTCCTCAGCAGAGCAATTTCCAGAGCCCGGGTCAGATCCCAGGGGAACTCATAGCCAGCTAGCCAATAGCAAATTTGCTGATGGTCCTGCTCTGGGTCAAGGCTTTGAAGATAACGGAGGGTTGCATAGCGATCCATGGCATTACCAACTGGGGACAGCGGGCCTCGAGTAATATGAACCCCAACGCTATATAGTCTAGCTATCAGTGCTAGAATAATTCAGCCTAAGGGCACGTAGCTCAGTTGGATAGAGCACTAGATTCCGGTTCTAGGTGTCGGGGGTTCGAATCCCTCCGTGCTCGTTATCAGTACAGATCATTCTGGTAAACACCGTTCACCATCCCTAGAAAACGCTAGAGGATAGTCGGGTTGCAGGGGATAGCCCTCTGGCCCGGCGTTGAAGCCGTAGCCGGTAACAATTTGGTAGGTTTGCAGAACTCGACCAAAGCGTCGCACCTCCAGGGTCACCGGTGGGTCAGTCTGTTCAAACAGCGCCAAATGGGCCGGACAAATCGGATGCCAGCTTTCACCCAGCAACACCCCATCGCGCCCCTGCAGGGAGGGGGCGTCGTACCAAAAGTCAAACTGATCCAGGCGACCGGAGAGGGCCAGAATGTTGGGGTTATCCAACTGGTAAGCCAGCGCCGCAGCGGAGCGGTAATCGGTTGTCAATAACAGCGGCTGATGCAGCGGTTTAGCCTGCTGGGTGACGGCGGCCGCCACCGCCGGCCAACCGTAGAGGGCGGCGCTGTCCCCATCGGCCTGGCCCCAGAAGGCCGTGATGGGGATCACTGTGTAATGCACCATCAGACCCCCAACGGCCAGTAGGCCCAGCCCCTGGGCAATGGCCAACGGCCGGGGGTGTTTCAAGGGCGGTCGCCGCCGGTCAGGAGAAGCGGCGGCGGGGGCCGCGCCGGACCGGGGCTGGTAAAACTGATCCGCTAGCAGAGGAAACAACAGGGGATAGGCGAGGATATTCCAGTAGTACAGGGCGGTAGAAACCGTAGCCAGCACCGTAAAAGCCGCTGTCGAAAGCCCAAAAATCCAAAGGGCTAGGGCTGGGTAAACCGAGGGGCGAGCTAGGGACGGTGCCATCCGGGGCCTACCCCGCAACCATCGCCAGAGACTCCAGGACTGAATGGGGCCGAGGATGAGGGCACAGAGGGCCAGGTACCCTACCGCGCCCAGGGGATGGATGGAAAAGTCCCCGCTGCCCCGGGTGCGATCGCCATAGAACCGAAAGGAAAAAAAATCATGCTGCAGGTTCCATAGCCAAATCGGCGACAGGACCAAGGCCAATATTCCCAAAGCTAGATAGAAACGCGGCTCTCGAAACAGTCGCCGCAGGGTTCTATCCCCCAGCAGAATGGCCAGAAACCCCAGCCCCACAAAAAGGGCGTTGTACTTACATAGGCCAGCTAGACCCAGTCCCACTGCCGCTCCCCCCAGGTAGCGGAAATCGCCTTGCCCAGTGGCCCGATAGCCATCCACAAACTGGACAAACCAAAAACTGCTGAGCACAGAAAAGGTTATGAGCCAATGGTCGTGCCAGGCCAGGGCCAAAAAAAGAAAAAACAAAGGGGAAGAGGCCACCAAAAGCAGCACGAGCCAAAAGCGGTCGCCCCCATCCTCTCCATAGAGGTAACGGCAAATGCGATAGGCCACTACCGCTAAAATGCCACTACTAACCAGATTCGGCAGCCGTAACGCCAAGGGCGATGGGCCTAAAACCGCCGCAATAGCTCCTTGTACCCAAGCCTGAAAGGGTGGATGGTCGTAGTAGGAAAAGTCAGGGTGTTGCCCCCACAACCAGTAATAGGCTTCATCGGGGTTAGGAAAGGTGACTAACCAAAACAACAGCCGCAGCGCCAAGAAAGCCATCAGGAACCATCGCCCCCAAACCCATACCGGCGATAGGAACAGAGTAGAAATCCTGCCTGACTTGAGAAAACGGTGCATAGGGCGGATGGCCAGGGCCGAACTGTAGGGAGCTAGTTTAGCATCCCCTTTCGCCAGTCCTGAATCGCCGGATCCCTATCCTGCAGGTACTCCCGCTCGAGGGGCGGTGCCGCAAAGCCTCTACCACTTGCCCAGCCAGTCCTAGGGGGGGAGCAGCTCACAGTTCTTTCCCCCGGCGCCCTGGGGCGGGAATCCTCCTCAGCCCATTGCCCCATCCTCTGAGATATTGGCATCCATGTCCTCCAGATCCGGAATATCGACTACTCCCTGCCCATCTGGGGTATCGATCTCGTCATGATCACTCCCTTGAAAGGGATAGACCACCGCTGGCAACCCCGCCCCAACCAGACCTTTTAGAATGCGATCGGGAGTTTCAGGAAACAGCACGAATAGGGGATGGGTGCTATCACTGCCATCGCTGAGCAGGTGTTGATATTTATGGGGTAGCAGCCACTCATAGCCGCGGTCCAGCAAAATTTGAGTATGTCGCCAGCGCCGCAGTAGATCGGAAAAATCTTCTAAGGGGCGGTGGATAAAGACAAAAATCTCAACCCCGGTCTTAATCTTCCATTCCGGATCACACATCAGCAAAGCCAAATCGCAGGGCAGCGTCAGTACCGCCCCTGGAGCAATCGCAGCCTCCTGAGGGTTGAGGTGAGCGGCTGCTCGAACCCGAATATTCGGCAGGGGCAGCGTCAGAATACTATCCTGGGGGCGCCGCATACTGGGCACAGCCTCCAGGTAGGGACGGTACCGTTTCAGCAGTTCCAGGGCACCCCGATGATTGGTGCAGGTCGAAAGCAGGGTTTCGTACTGACTCGGTTTTATCGCCATGGCTGTCCGGCAATGGAAATGGGCTAGAAGCAGTATTCCCTATATAGCATTAGTTCTTTAAGATTTTTGATACTTAGACATGTTGGCAGTGTGGTCTCAAAAGTCTGCGAAAATTTGGCTGTTGTTTGTGTACAGAGGAGTTGCCGCCATGACCACCACTAAAGAAGGGCTGTTGTTTGCACTCGCTTCCATGGTAACTCTGGGCATTAGCAGCTACCTCTATAAGCGCAGCACCGATGCCATTGGACCTACTAACACCACGTTTTTCTACTATTTATTCGGTCTGATTATTGCCTCGGTAATTTGGTTCTTTTTTCGGGAGAAACAGGTGTCACTCTCCTTGAACCTACTTTGGCCAGGAGTTTTAGCTTTATTTCTGTTCTCCAGCGTTTGGACATTTAACTATGCTGTCAACCTAATTGATGTGTCTGTCGCGACAACCATTCGCAGCTTAGGATTTGTTGTCACAATAATGCTGGCGATTACCCTCTCTAGCGAATCCTTAACTCCACGGGAATGGTTTGCAGTAGCTTTTGCGACAATAGCCGTCATTTTATTTGGCTCTGCGGAAACCTAAGCTTTCAGGCTCACTGAAAAAACTTTGAGCATGTATCAAAGTGCTACTTTCTAACCTGCTTTGATTTCCAGGGGCACTAACCGACCGGCGATGACATCAATCAGCCCCTGATCGGAGAGTTTCAATTCCGTCAGGGGAGGGCAGCCGGCGAAGGCCAGGGTCATAAAGGGAGAGGGCAGATCGCAGCCCAGGGATTGGGCCACCTGGCTAATTTGGTCCAGGTGCTCGATCACCCGTTCGTAGGGTTGGTCAGACATTAGCCCACCCAGGGGCAAGGGTAATTCCCCCAGAATGGCGCCCCCATCACACACCACAATGCCTCCCTGGAGGGCGACCAGGCGATTGACGGCGGTGGCCATATCGCTATCGTCAACCCCCACTACCACGATTTGATGGATATCAGGAGCAATGCTGCTGGCGATCGCCCCGCGGGTCAGCCCAAATCCCCTGACCAAGCCACAGGCCACATGGGTTGGCTCGGTTTTGCCGTGGCGCTCAACCACCGCTAACTTGAGGATATCCCTGGACACATCGGGCAAAATTTCACCCTGGGCCACCGTCAGGGTTTCCGGTTGATCCAGACTGATAATTTGTTCCCGGAAGACCTTGAGAACGTGGGCGGTGGTGTGGTGGGGCTGATCGGTCTTAAGGGCAAAGTCAGCGGCGGTCAGCGGGTGAGACACCCTCAAGGTATTCATCATCCAGTCGGGGTAGCTGGCCAACGGTGGCTCGACCAATAGATGCCCATGGGCAGCCACCCATTGCCCATTCACCATGACTCGTTGCACGATAA
>DVEE01000388.1 GCA_015295885.1 Leptolyngbyaceae cyanobacterium M65_K2018_010 | reverse complement strand
GGCAACCGTGGTGTTAATGTCGTTGGTGGGAGCGGCCAACTCACCGGAAGGTAAATGAATTAACTTCCAGGGCACCAGCGCCCCCGACCAGTTAGAGACAAAAATGAACAGAAAGAGTGTACCGACAAAGGGAACCCAAGGGCGATATTCTTTCTCTCCAATCTGGTTCTTAGCCAAATCTCGAATAAACTCCAGGGCATACTCCATCAGGTTTTGCAGCCCTGAGGGGATGCGCTGGATATTTCGAGTGGCCAAGAAAGACATCAGTACCAACAAACCAATCACAAACCAGGAGGTGAGAAACACCTGCCCGTGGAGCTTGAGATTCCCAATTTGCCAGTAAAGATGTTGACCAACTTCTAACTCTGCCAGAGTTGAGGGATAAACCATAACCATACTCAAGGGCCATCTTTACCAATGCATAAACTTTCCCGGCGTTGCTCACAACGGTCTCATCGAAGCGACCGTTTACCCCTCGGGTTGACTCGGCAACACTGCCGTCCACAGGGTATAGGCAATGAGGGCGGCTTTGTAGGTTAAAAACCCTAAAAAAACTGGTACCACCTCTAGCTGTTGCCATTGAGTTGCCACCAGAATTAAGCCAATAAAAATAGCCAGACGACCGCTGCCTATTTTCCGCTGCCCCCGCCCGAGATTGGCTACATTTTTAGCCAGCATCCTCAAGTAAACCACACCACCGCACGCTCCAATTAAATAATTCAGAGCAATGGCTAGGGAGTAGGTCAACCAAACGGAGATAAAGATGACTCCGCTGAACGCTACGGTGCAAATCAATAGATTTTGCTGGAGCTGATGGTATTCCCCCATGGCAGAATCAACCGGGGGAGGAAGTATCGGCTCCTCAACCGAACTTTCAGCTAGCTGAGCCGTAGCACTGGTTGGGTCAGAGGGAAGCGGGGCCACGAAAGCACTAATCCTTAGCCGTTAAGGGGTTGACCTCTATTTCAGGCCGTCTTAGATCATATCACGGCAATAATACTTAATAGATCTTGCCAGCGGGAAAGGCCGTAAATCTATCTGCTGAGCATTTCCGGCGGGGCGAATCCGGCTAGGAGAAGGACCGGGGCGGCTGCAACAGGATTAGCTGTTGGCGCTGCAGTTGGCGAATATCCTCAAGGGTGACCGAGCTTTGTCCTAACAATTGGGCCACCGTAATGGGCGCGGCGGCCTGGGCCCGATCGCAGGCGGCTAGAACCTCTATTGCCACCGACGAGAGCTTCACGAACTGATAGTTGTGGTCAAAAATACTAGAGCTAGGCCAGCCCTCCATGCAGGGATTGCGCTCGACTAGGGCAGCGAGTAAGGCCTCATCCTGGCTCCAGTCGTAGTGGGGCAGGGGTGGCTTGGCCAGAAACCACTCAAAGTGGGTGATTTCTGGATCCAGTAGCTCAATTAATCGGTATTGCTCCCAGGGGGAGAGTTGCTGGGCTCTCTGGAGTAGGTCTGGGTCGCTGCCTAACAGTCGCTCTAGTTGCCAGACGCGCGGATTGGAAAACCCCATAAACCTTAACCCAGCGGCATCAATCAGCTCAAACAGCGTCTCAATGTTGTAATCAATTTCTTGAGGATGGACATACATATCGGCAAAGCATTCATCCCGCTGGTTTTCCAGGGCCCAGCGATCGCGCTCCCGTTGCTTCAGACGATTCTCCTCGGGCAGGCTGGCAAAGATCTGTCGCCCCACCCGTACCCCATCCTGGTAATCTCCCCGCCGATCGCCCTGCACCAGGGCAATGGCCCGTTGCATCAAGGAAATTTCCCAGCGCCCCATGGCAGCGTAAACAAACCCATGCAGGATGCCCCCCGGCGCTAGCTGCTGGGCCAAAGTCTGGAGGCCCAAGACCGGATCCGGCATATGGTGCAAAACCCCAACACAGTTAATCCAGTCAAACGGTTGGTCGAGCTGGCTGAGGTCGTAGATGCTCAGGTGCCGAAATTGAACGTTCCCCGCCCCCGACCGCCGACACCGCTCCTGGGCAGTCGCCAGAGCTTGCTGACTGAGATCGATGCCCAGGACCTGGGCGCGAGGGTTCAGGTGGCCTAGGTACTCGGTACTAACCCCGGTGCCACAACCGGCATCGAGCACCCGTACAGCCTCCTCAAGGGGCTTGGCCCCGGTACAAAAACTGTAGGCCGTGGGCCAGTACCAGCGCCAGTTGTAGCCCGGTGGCGGCTGATCCAAAATGGGCTCGGGAGGGAAGGGATAGGTATTGTAGAGGCGGGCTACGGCGTCACTGATAGGCTCTACCGGAGGGGACGGAGGACTGTTCATCACGAAACGTTACAAAACTTACAGGCCCTCTCAGGAGGGGAGTAGCCATCCTTTATGATGGCCGAAGACGTTCCTTGAAGGGGATGTTACACAGTTTTTAACAAATCGTGTTGCGGTCCTGAAACGGTTTAATCTGAATCCAGGTTCGTTGACGACCGGTTCCCTAGGCTCAGGTTCGCCTTGATCCTTTAAGAAAACTGGTCAATACCGCGATCGCCCAGACCGTTGCAGGGGTTTTTGCCCCTGGGGGGATTCACTTTAAATCCGCATTCAATGAGCCGCTCTAGTTTTAAGAAAAATGCAGTGATTGTCCGCATAGGGAGCCTTTGAAGACGCATGAGTGTTAAAGCAAGTGGTGGAAGTGCCCTGGCGCGGCCCCAACTTTACCAAACCCTGCCGGTCGCTACTATTTCCCAGGCCGAGCAGCAGGATCGCTATATGGGTCTGGGGGAATTGGAAGAGCTATCGGGCTTTTTTAACTCCGGTTTGAAGCGGGTTCAGATTGCTGAAGTGCTGACTCGCTATTCCGAGTTAATCGTATCCCAGGCCGCCAACCGCATCTTTACCGGGGGCTCTCCCCTCGCCTACCTGGAGCGTCCCGAGGCGGATCAGCCGATGGAGAAGACCCGGGCTGGTACCGTGCTGGATGAGCAGGAAGCCGCTCGCTTAGGGACGGCCACCTTTATTGAGAGCAGTGGCGGCGGTTTGTTTAGCGGCTTATTTGACTCCGTGCCAGCGGGGCCCATCCCACCTGGGTTTCGGCCCATCAACGTGGCTCGCTACGGGCCCAGCAATATGCAGAAGTCCCTGCGGGATTTGAGCTGGTTCCTCCGCTACACGACCTATGCGATCGTGGCAGGTGATCCCAACATCATCGCAGTCAATACTCGGGGCTTGCGTGAAATTATTGAGAACGAGTCTATGAGGATTAGCTTCAAGGTGATAAACCTTAAATATAAAGACTAATGAAATTGATAACTTATTT
>DVEE01000456.1 GCA_015295885.1 Leptolyngbyaceae cyanobacterium M65_K2018_010 | reverse complement strand
ACGAGCTACGTCGCCGGGGCCTGCGCGACCAGGTGCCGATCACCTACATTACGCCAGAGCCCTACGTGGGGCATTTGGGCGTCGCTGGCGTGAAACATGCCCAGCAATTAACGGCCCAGCTGATGCAGGAGCGGGGGGTGGAGGTGATGGAGAATGCCGCGATCGCCGAAGTGACTCCAGACCAGGTTATCCTGGCCGATGGCCGCCAAATTCCTCACCGCTATGCCATGGTGTTACCGGCCTTTCGAGGGGCCCAATTCATTCGCCAGACCCCTGGCTTGGGGGATGAGAAAGGCTTTATTCCCGTGCTACCCACCCAACGTCACCCCGAATTTCCTGAAATCTATGCTGCCGGGGTGAGCATCAAACTAGCCCAACCCGACCCAACTCCTGTGCCAATCGGCATGCCCAAAAGTGGCCAAATGTCAGAGGCCATGGCCACCGCCGCCGCCCACAATATTGCGGTGGATCTAGGAGCAATCCAAGGCCCATGGCAAGTCCCCACCCTAGATGCCCTGTGCTTCGCCGAGTTTGGCGAAACTGGCATTGCCTACATTGCCGCCCCGGTGATTCCCGACCCGGCCACCGGCCAGCGCAAGCGCTCCTACGCGGTGAGGGGCCCGTGGGTGGTGTGGGTCAAAGCCGCCTTTGAGGAGTATTTCATGGTGAAAATGCGACTGGGAGTCGGCATGCCCTGGTACGAACGCCTAGGACTGAGAACCCTATTCGGCCTCAAACTGCTCAGCAATTTACCGGCTCCCCCGCGGACCGAAGACTCCCAGTCCCAGGTGGCATAAACCCAGTCACTGAGGCCGCTGGCCCATGGAGAGTTATCGCCATGAGGGGCTCTTAACCGACAGGCATGAGTTCCTCGCCCACCAGGGTAGGGTAAATGAATGTTTCACCACGAGGCGATCGCCCCCGCCCGCAATCAGAATACTAAAACCCCTCCCATTAACTGTGACCTTTAGCCCCCGAAGAACCATGATGAACGGACTATCTCGTCTTGCGTTGGGTCTCGCTGTCCTGGTGCTCGTGATCCTGGGTGTGCCGGGGATCGCCCAGGCCCAAACCAATCCTGCAGAGTTGGCCAAGGCTGTGACAGCCATTGAAAACTTGGATGCCCTGCGCAGCGGCCTGGCCTCCTATCTCAAAGATGCACCGGAAACTCCTACCGCCGAAACCTTTAAGCAGGTCTGCAAACCCGTCGGCATGAAGGCCATGGAGTTAAGTCAAGAAAATGGCTGGCAGGTGAAGCAAATTTCCCAGAAATACCGTAACCCCGCCCACGCCCCCGACACCCCCCAATCCACCCAGGTTTTAGCTGAATTTGAGCAAAATCCTGAACTCATCGGCCTGTGGGAACGGGCCAGCCTGGATGGGAAATCAGGCACTCGCTACTATCGCCGCATCAATGTCGAAGCCAGTTGCCTGGCCTGCCACGGCGCTCAGGAGGCCCGTCCTCAATTTGTGCAGGATAACTATCCCCAAGACTTGGCCTATAACTTTAAAGTAGGTGACCTGCGGGGGATGTATGCGGTCTTTATTCCCGATGTGCAGCAAGCCTTGCAGGAGGCCGTGAGCCAGTAGGCCAGGATGAAACCGCGCTAGATCTGGCTGGGTAAATCGGGCATAGATACGGTGACTGAAGCAGAGGCAAGTACCTGTCGGTTATTTGTGTACGGCACTCTCAAGCCTGGCGAGAGGGCCTATGGGAAATTCTTCAACGGCTCCGTCAGGGCCATCCAGGCGGCGATCGTCCCCGGTCGACTCTACCACCTGCCTGGCCTGGGTTACCCTGCGCTCACCCTAGAGCAGGGATGGGTACGAGGCGTGCTGCTAACTCTAATGAGCCCCAACCTGCTAGAGCCCCTGGATGAGTTTGAGGAATACTATCCCAACCACCTCCAGGAGAGTGCCTACTATCGCATTCGCCACCCAGTGCACAGCCTGGAGAAACAACCTCTAGGCCAGGCCTGGGTCTACACCATGCCCAAGGAACAGGTCATTGCCCTGGGGGGATGGTGGCTAGCTGAGGGGTGGTGGAGCTCGGACGGTGTGCGTGGTAATGGTGGTGTCTACCACCAGTAGTATTAAGGGCTGATGGTACGCTATAGAGCCATCCTATCTCTGCGTTCTCCCAATCCATTGACCAGCGCCTCTAGAGCAATAGCTGAATGGCAAAACCATCCTTACCGACGTTGAAGAATCAGCGCTTTAGCCGTTATCTCCATGTACTGCTTAATCCCTACCTGCTACTCATTTTTTCTATCCTCAGTATTCTGGCTTCGATAGTCAACAGGAATCCCAGCCTTGAGTTGGTAACAACGGGACTGTTGACTGTCATTATGATATTAATCATTTTAAGAGGCACCTATGGGCATCATGTTGCTCCTTCGAAAAGAGGTCTTACCTCCCTTGTTCTCCTAGCTCTAACGTCCTATCTGTGGGACGCAATATCTTATTTGAGTCCTAGGGATTTTGCCCTAAAATCTACGTTCTTTTTCAGTGCTGTCCTGATTCGAGTGAGTATTTTCAGCTATGGCTGGTGGCTGTTAACTAAAACATTGCTCCGTCGTCAGAAAGTCACCCATGAAACTATTATTATTGCGATTGTCGCCTACCTCTTTATTGGGATAGTTTATTCATTTATCTACCATGCTATCTGGAAGATTGATCCTGAAGCATTTCATGTGTCGATCATGGAAGACTTTGAGTTTGGGTCTTGGAACCTATCGATGTACTTTAGCTTCATGACATTAACTACAGTGGGCTATGGCGACATTGCCCCGATTAACAGATGGGTGATGGCCCTATCAAACTTTGAGGCAATGACTGGATCGATTTATTTGACCGTCATTATTGCTCGGCTAGTATCTCTATACAGTAATTCTGATTAGCAGGCAGTAGTACTTTACTCTATCCTGAGGTTTAGATATACTGAAAATTCTGACACCAAAAACTGCTCTGGGCTGAACTTAACTGATTTGTGTTCTGAAGATGCTCAGCTGGGCTTGGATCAGGGTTAATAAAGTAGCCAAGCAGTATCTCGATCAACTCAGCAACCTCAAAAATTTTGTAGCGGTTCCCCTTCGAATAAGCTATAGGTTAGCGTATATTCAGGAACCGCTATCTTAGCAACCAGAATTCTCAAAGAACCCTGGAATTCCAGCATCTAACGATACTCTTGGCTTTGAATATCCCGTAGGCGGGCTTCGGGGCGGAGGAAGCGATCCATCTGGGCCTCGAAGAATTTGCGATTGGCCATGCGGTGGCGGG
>DVEE01000288.1 GCA_015295885.1 Leptolyngbyaceae cyanobacterium M65_K2018_010 | reverse complement strand
TAAATCTATTCGTGATCGCATTCAGTCCGTTAAAAATACCCGCAAAATCACTGAAGCCATGCGCCTCGTGGCGGCCGCTAAGGTGCGCCGAGCCCAGGAGCAGGTGATTGCCACCCGTCCCTTTGCTGATCGCCTGGCCCAGGTCCTCTACGGCCTGCAGAGCCGGCTCAAGTTTGAGGATGTGGACCTCCCCCTGCTGAAGCAACGGGAGTTGACCAGCGTAGCGATTCTGGTCATTTCTGGGGATCGGGGGCTGTGCGGTGGCTACAATACCAACGTCATTCGCCGGGCAGAAACCCGCGCCCAGGAACTGGCGGCGGAAGGGATTAACTACCAGTACGTGCTGGTGGGCCGGAAGGCCAATCAGTACTTCAAACGCCGCAACCAACCCATCGAAACCAGCTTTACAGGCCTGGAGCAAATTCCCACCGCCGAGGAAGCCTCCCAAATTGCCGATGAACTGTTGGCCCTGTTTTTGTCCGGCAAGGTGGATCGGGTGGAGCTGATTTACACCCGGTTTGTTTCTCTAGTCAGCTCTCGACCGGTGGTGCAAACCCTGCTCCCCCTCGACCCGCAAGGGCTAGAGGCCGCCGATGATGAAATCTTCCGGCTGACCACCCGCGGTGGGGCCTTTGAGGTCGAGCGGCAAAAGGTAGCCCGGCAGGCGGTGACGGCCTTCCCCCAGGATATGATTTTTGAGCAAAATCCTGTGCAAATTCTGGATGCCCTGCTGCCCCTGTATCTGAATAACCAGATTCTGAGAGCCCTGCAGGAGTCGGCGGCCAGTGAGCTGGCGGCCCGCATGACTGCGATGAACAATGCCAGTGACAATGCCAAGGAACTGGCGAAGTCCCTGAATTTGACTTACAACAAAGCCCGCCAGGCCGCCATTACCCAGGAAATTCTGGAGGTGGTGTCCGGTGCTAATGCCCTGGGGTAAAGGCGACCAGCCCGCGGGCTGGGGGGCATAGTAGGCTCCTCCTCAGGTTTGGAATCACCCCAGGATTGTGATCGACCTCCATTGCCCAACCTCACGGCTGGAGCCCGACCAGACCCATGAATTTGGTTACACTAGGGGCAACCCATCCACGGAGGCGACTATGCTTGTGAGCAGTCTAGCGTGCCTAACCGGCCAGGCCACCTATCGTGACCTAGCCCTACGTTGCCAGGAGTTCCTGCATTACCAGAGTCAGGGATCCTCGGATCAGCGCCAACTGGCCGAAGATTTGCTCTATAACCTGCTAGTGGAATACCTGGTCCAAGCTGGGATGCCGCGCCCCCAGGCAGAGCACTTCTGTGCTGATTTAGACAATCTGACCGAACTGGCCCTACGCATAGGATCAACCCTGGGCCCTGCCGTGGGGGCAGGCTGAGGCTAACTAAAACCCAGGTCGTTGCTTTGGCCACTATGAACCAGGGCCAGTTTGTAGTACTTCTGGGCGTGCTCTAGCAATTCCAGGGCCTGGTCTTCAGAGACCGTCCGCACCACCTTAGCGGGCACACCCATCACCAGCGATCGCGGCGGGACATCCTTAGTCACCACCGGCCCAGCCCCAATGATGCTGCCGGCCCCCACTCGCACCCCATTTAAGACCACCGCCCCAATCCCAATCAGGCTGCCAGTGTCGATCTGGGCACTGTGGATCACCGCCCGATGCCCCACGGTGACGGCCTCCGCCAGCACCGTCGGCCAGCCCGGATCACCGTGGAGGATCGCCCCATCCTGAACGTTGGTGTAGGCCCCCACCTCAATCCGTTCTACATCACCGCGCAGCACGGCCCCATACCAAAGGCTGCAACCCTGATGCAGCACTACCTGGCCGATCACCGTGGCGTTAGGGGCGACAAAGGCCGCCTTCGAACAGTCCGGGGCGGGCCAGATGGGAGCAGGGGGGAGGGACATGGCGATAGGTAAAAATCTAGGTATTCGGCCCCAGGGGCCAGGGTGAATAGGGAGTCAGCCGAGTTCCCAAAGGTATAATACGGCTACGGAGTATCGTTCACAGCCCCTTTGAGGAAGCGTCTGGTTTCAGCCCAATGGTTAATTCCGCCCTGCACTACCCCATCTACGGCCCAGAAATCCAGTGTCCTCACTGTCGTCAGACCATTCCGGCCCTGACCCTGACGGATACCTACCTGTGTACCCGCCACGGGGCCTTTGAGGCTAACCCTGACACGAAGGAGCTAGTGCATTTGCAGTCCGGTCGGCACTGGCGGCAGTGGGAGGGGGAATGGTACCGTCAGCATACCCACCCCGATGGCATTCGGTTTGAAATCCACGAAGCCCTGGATCGGCTTTATACCCAGGGCTATCGGGCTACCCGGGTCATCATTGCCGAACGGTATCGGGATTTGGTGAATACCTATCTGGAGCGCAACTTGCCCTGGCGGGGTCAGGTCGAAACCTCTGCGGCCCCAAAGCTCTACGGCCTACCGGTGGAATTCAGCCCCCCGGCGGAGGAAGATCCCCAGTGGGGAGTGATTAACTTTAACCTGGAAAAGGAACCCGGTGTGCCGGTTCGCTATCCCTACTTTCGATTGTTTGAGTAGTTGGCCTGATGCTCCACCATGGATCTATTCGTACCCAGGACATCCACCGGGCCATGGCCTTCTACCAGCGACTGGGCTTTACCGTGCAGGAGCGCTTTACCACGGGCATGACCCTAGCCTGCTGGATGGAAGGGCTGGGTGCTCGCATTGAACTGATTCAGGTGCCCCTGCCCCGCCCCCCGGCCGATGCCTTTAGCGACGAGCATTACACTGGCTATTACCACCTCTCCTTCGACCTCACCGACCAGGTCGATAGTCTGCCGGCTTGGTTGGCTACCCTGGAACAGGCCTTTGCCGCTGAGACAGGCCCGGGCAGTCTCCAGGTTTTACTGGTCCCCCAACAGCAGCAGATTGGCGATCGCATCTACGAAGTAGCGTTTATCGCCGATGCCGACGGGCTACCGTTAGAATTCATTCGGATACTGGGCCATGTCCAATCCCCATGAGGTACTGCCCTTTGTCGATAACTGGGCCTACCTGAAAGCGGAGCTGGCCTGGTTAGACCGCCTGCTAATGGTGGCCGTCTCTCGTCAGAAGCGTGAGCTCCAGGATTTCGATGACTTTGCCCTCTCCGGCCAGGACCGAGTCACCAGCCATTGGTGGAAGGGCATTATTTCCCTGCACGGTCAACCGGGATATGACCATGCCCGCCCACCCAAGCCCAACCAGGGCCGCCAGGCCAGTTATAGCCAGCAGATTGAAGCCCGCATTCAGGCCAGTCAGCGGCAGGGAG
>DVEE01000164.1 GCA_015295885.1 Leptolyngbyaceae cyanobacterium M65_K2018_010 | reverse complement strand
GGAGCAAAGGCCGATCTTCAATGCGCTGGATGCTGGCCCGCCAATCGGCAACCAACGTTTGCCCTTGAATACGCTGGGGACGCCCCTGCTCCACCTGCAGGGCTTGGGCAATCGCCCAGTTGAAGGTCAGCTTTTGTCCCAGCCGGGCCACCATAGCGCTGAATTGTAGCCGTTGCAGATCCACTAACTGAGCCTGCCAAGTTGCCAGGGAAGGCCGACTCGCTGTCGCCAAGGGACTTTCTTCAGGAATCTGCTGGACCGCGGCGATCGCTTCCATCAAGTTGACTAGATGGCCATAGCGCGGCATTCCAGGGCCAGCCGCCCCTACCTGGGCCGCCAGTCGCTGGGCATGGCTGATGCGGAGTAGGTCCGCCGCTTCAGAGGTCAAATCCGGGCTGGGCGGTACCACACTGACTAAATCCAGGGCCGCGGCCTGGTCACCCTGCTGCCATAGGTCTAACCCCGCCTGCAACAACTGCTGACTCCACTGGGTGACCTCGGCCTCAGCCGTGAGCCAAACTTGACTGCGCAGGTCAAGGCCTCGGGCCAGGGCGACCGCCGCTTTTAAGTCTTGGGGTTGGCCCTGGCTGGCTAGCTGTCGCGCCCCTAACAGTTGTTCCCAGGCTTGCTGTTCCACCTGCACCTGATGGTGCCAAAAGTTAAAGCGAGTAGTCAGCCAGTAGGGATTACTGAGGGTCTTAAAGGCCTGCAGATGATTTCTGGCCCCGGCCCAGTCTTGGCTAGCCAGGGATTGTTTTAGGTCCGTTTCCAGAGCCCGTCCCTGGGCCCACTCTTGCTGCCATTCGTAAATGACCGCCTGGGCAGACTGGCGCAGGGGCGAATTGGGGGGAATGGCGCCAGCCAGTTTCACGGCATCCTCCAATTTTCCGGCCTGGGCCCAGCGGTTGGCCAGCACCAGAATTTGCTCCGAGGAATCCTTCAAAATTTCCTGGGATTCTTCGTAGTTGGCGTCAGCCTTAGGCCAATTGACCGTCAGTAATACTGACTGCACCAGGCTATTGGGTTCCCCGGTGCGGGCCTGGGCCTTGGCGCAGTAGAGCATATCGCGAGCCGAATGAAAGGGAGTAATCTGATCACAATCAGGCAGCGGGGGAATGCGGGTCAACCACATTAGTGCCCAACCACAAAACACCCCAGAACCGGTTAACAGCACCACCCAAAGCCCAGGCCACACCCATTCCCAAAGGTTAAGTGGGCCTTCGCGATGGGGCGATTGCCGCTGACGAGATCTAGCCGTTGACCGTGCCGATGGAGATGCCATGAAGTCGAATTACCAGGATCAAGGGGTAAGGGCTTGATGGGGCGGCTCCCCGAGGGAACTCGCGGGGGCTACCATGGGACTCTAGGGGAGGGGGGTAGGGTTCAGAACTCAGGGGGAACGGCACCTATCCTTCTAGGCAGCATAGTACGATGCCACATTTTAGAAGCAATCCCCCCCGTTGAACTTAGATTTATGACAGGTTAGGCAAAAACATGACTGGGCGCAAACCTCAAAGGCCACTGATCCGTAACTCCGAGGGGATACTGGTGGGGCTTCTGGTCCTGGTTTCAGGGGCACCCTGGATGCCGGCCATGGCCAACACCCTGGTTCAGCAACTGCTGATTAGTCGCAGTTGTATTGGCTGCGACCTCAGGGGGGCGACGTTGCCTGGGGCCACCTTGGATAACGCCCAGTTGAACGGCGCCAATCTGGCCGGGGCCAACCTGAGCGGGGCCAAACTAACGGGGGCCTCGCTCAAGGGCGCCAATCTGGAGGCGGTCAGTGGCCAGCAAGCGGTGTTAAACGACGCCGATTTATCCGAGGCCAAGCTGACCCAGGCCGACTTTAGCCAGGCCAGCTTTAACCGCGTTAAAGCCAACCAGGTCGTGGCCAGCGAGGCCAAGCTGATCGGCCTCAACGGCCGGGGCAGCCAATGGTATCGCGCTAACTTACAAAGGGCTAGCCTGGATGGGGCTAACCTTTCGGAGGCCAACCTGAACGAAACTGACCTCAACCAGGCCAGTTTGATCAACGGCCGCTTGAACCGCGCCGGTCTATTTGGCACCCAACTCACCCAAGCCAACCTGACCGGGGCCAATTTGCAGGAAGCCATCCTGCGGGAAGTCAACTTTACCGGCACAAATTTGACCAACGCAGACCTGCGCGGGGCTAACCTGGCCCGCACCAGCCTTGACCAAGCTCAGCTCTGTAACACCTGGATGCCCGATGGTAGCCGCAATCATCGGGATTGCTAGGTTGGCGATCCTGAGGTTCCATCGTCCACTAAAATTTGCCTAAGTATGTACAGATATTTAGCCCCTATTCATGCGCGACTCAATGTCTGATTCGGAACAGCTGCCAGAAATTCTTAAACTCATTGATATTCTTGATGGTTTAGAAGCCCTGATTGATACCGCCCCTAACGATGATGTCGAAGACATTCTTGAAGAGGCCTGGCTACAGATCAGCGACACCTTTCCGGAAGACTTTAAAGCCGCGACCCAGCATGACGCCGGGGCCGAGGGGCTGAGGCGCTATCTTAAGGTCAAGGCCTTTTTTGAAAATCCCTCGGAGCGATCAATTAGCGCCGCCGAATTAGAAGAGTACTATCGCAGTTACACAGCCGCAGAGGAAGACGAAGAGTCCACCGACTTTTTCCCGGAAGAACCCTCCTAAGAAGACCTCTCCTCAACGCAGTCCCTTGGGTAACCCGCTATGACCACCTATCTGATCACTGGGGCTAATCGGGGCATTGGCCTGGAGTATTGTCGGCAACTGCAGCAGCGGGGCGCAACGGTAATCGCTGTCTGTCGCCAATCCTCCGCTGACCTAGACGGGCTGGGGGTAACAGTCCTATCCGGCATCGACCTCACCCAGGACAACGCCGTTGCCGACCTGGTCCATCGTCTGCAAGGGGCTCCTCTAGACGGGTTGATTAACAATGCTGGCATTCTGGAATCCGTTAGCCTGGATCACCTGCATCTAGACAGCATACGACGGCAATTCGAGGTGAATGCCCTGGCCCCCCTACGGCTGACCCAAGCCCTACTACCCAACCTCAAGGCCGGGTCCAAGGTGGTGCTGATGACCAGCCGTATGGGATCCATTGGCGATAATACCTCGGGTGGCTCCTACGGCTACCGCATGTCTAAGGTGGCGCTATCGATGGCAGGCAAATCCCTAGCCCACGATCTCAAGCCCCGCGGCATTGCCGTGGCCATTCTTCACCCCGGCTTGGTGCAAACCCGGATGACCGGCTTCACAGCCAACGGTATCAGCCCTGAGGTCTCGGTGCAGGGCTTACTAGCCCGTATCGACGAACTCAACCTGGAGAACACGGGTACTTTCTGGCATGCCCAGGGTGAGGTGTTGCCCTGGTAGAGAGTTAGCGCTCCTCGGCGACCAGGCTAAACTGGGCCACGGTGGCGCCATCGGCCGTTTTGAGGGTCAGCCGGTTTTCTTCGAGCTGGTAGGTGGCCGCGGTGGTCAGGGCCGTCAGGTAAGCGATCTCCTGATCCATCAGACCTTCAGGCTGGGCACAGTATTTGCGGGTACTGGCCGGTGGGCTAATGGTGATGCTTCCGTCCGTGACAGTATACCTGGCGTTGTAGGTGTTGCATCCGGCAGAACCGGTGAGCCTGCCTTCGCCATTAAAGGTTGCCGTAATGCGGGTATCGGTCAGCAGGGAGGTAACGGCACCCCGACCATTGTTGTAGGCGGTTAACTCCCATAGGTTACCGGTCAGGGCAGGGGGCACTAACTCGCTAAAGGCCAGCAGCGGGGTACCGCTGGCATCTAACAGTTGCAACTCGCCCTCAACCAGTTGAGAGCGGCTAACCTGAGCCAGAGCGGCCAGAAAGGCTTGTTCCTGCTCCATGTAGGGGGGCGGACAGGCCATCAGTGTGCTACCGCCGGGCCGCACCGAGAGCTGATGGTCGGTTACCTGGTAGGAGCCAAAAAATCGGTTGCAGGTGCCATTACCGGCGATCGCGCCGTCCGTAAACTGAATCGAGGGGCTCTGGATTCCATAGACCTCAGCGGCGACCCACTCACCGGCGGCATTCCTGTAATGAGTCAGGCCCCAGACTGGCCCTTCCAGAGCTATTGCAGGGTTGGCCATGGCTTGAGAGAAAACAGCCGACGTCCCCCCATTATCGGTCATCATCAAAGGCAAAGTTGCTAGCTGCCCAGCCTGGGCCCCTGGGGACCAAGCCAGTCCTAAACTAAAGCAAGAAACTCCAACACCCAGGGCGATCGCCCTTAGCGGATAGCGGCGCATAGTCACAAACCCTTCATCAAAAAACCTGCTCCATCCGGTTCGGAGCAAATCTCTTTGACTGGAGTTAACTGAAAAAAGTTCCTGGTGAACAACCCCGATGGAGGGATGCCCCTGTCCCTGGGGCGTGGTGCTACGGCCTCACTCCGGGGTCATGGCTGCTCTATCCCGGCCTCCTCCCCCCAACCGGGGAATTCACCCTAGCACAGAATCATCCGCCATCCCTAGCGGTTCGGTCTTCCGTCCTGTAAAATAAACCGATTCTAGTTAAGATAGTCATTCAAGTCCGGTGGTGGAGTTTTGCCCAAGGGGAAGCTACACCCTTGGGTTTAGTGGGGTCTAGGCCTCAAGTAATCTAGCGATTTTAGTATCTCGGTTGACGAGATGGATCAGACATGACCTTAGACAAGTATCGTCTCCGCTCTGACTTCTTAGGCACTCAAGTCATTACCCGCAACTCTGGCCAACGCTTAGGCGTAGTCAGCCAGGTTTGGGTGGATGTGGATCAACGGGAAGTTGTGGCCATTGGCCTGCGGGAAAACATTTTGTCTGGGCTAGTCTCTAGCACTCAGCAAATTATGCCGCTCAGCACCATCCGCCAGATTGGGGATGTGATTCTGGTAGATGATGAGACGGCCCTGGATAGCGAGGTCAATGTCGCCCCTTACAGCACCCTGGTCAACTGTGAAGTGATTACGGAAACCGGCGAACCCCTAGGACGAGTGCGGGGCTTTAAGTTTGATGTCACCAACGGACGCCTAGAAACCATCGTAATCGCCTCCCTGGGGTTACCCCAAATTCCCGATCAGGTGATCAGCACCTACGAACTTTCCATTGAAGAAGTGGTCAGCAGCGGGCCCGACCGCCTGATTGTTTTTGAGGGGGCTGAGGAAAAGCTGGTGCAACTGAGCGTCGGCCTACTAGAGCGTCTTGGCATCGGCAGTGCCCCCTGGGAGCGCGGCAGCGAGAGCGAATACATTATGCCCGTTTCCACCGCTAACCAGTTGCCCTCGGGGGTTCAAACGCCGGCCGAATTTACCAAGGCCCGTACCCCCGCTGCAGAAGAACGCTGGAATGAGGACGACTGGGGTCAGCCGGAACTCGTGGAAGAACCTGTGGTTCGCGCCCAGGCCGCGGAACAATACCGAGCGGCCCGCCTAGAGGATGAAGCCAACTGGGAAGACCCTTCTAGGCCCTCTGCCGCCGAGATTCGCGATGCCGAGTACCGGGAGGTAACCCAGGATGCTTGGGTCGAGGAAACTGAGGGCGAACCCTACGAGGCCCCACCGGTCAATATTCCCCAGAAAAAGAAAGTGGCCGAGTACGAAGAGGAATTGGACTATTAAGCCCTGAGGCCGGTGGCCTTGCCCTCCTCCGATTCTGGTCATGCCTGGCCTTAGGAAGCCAGCGGATCGACTTCCCCAGGTCGGTGCCGTTGCAAAATGACCATGGTGGCCCCTACTACGGGGTTACGAGCTACCACATTAGCCTCGGGGTCACTTAGTCTAAGGGTTTGAAATCCGAGGTGACGAGTTCGTTCATAGATCTCCTGGGCGACCCTATCCTGTTGAGCGCTCACCAGGCCGTACCAGGTTTCGTCCAGGTTGACGGTAATACTATGCTCCGGCAGATTGACGGCTACGGACTGAATCAGGCCGGCGGTGTAGGCACGGCTCATTTGGCTCACCTGGGCCTGAATTTCGGCGATCAGGTTAGCCTCCGGCGAGGGTTCGGTAGCGGCGATCGCAACGGTTTCTGAGGCTGACGGTTGGGCCAGGGTTGGGCTATCTGCCCATTCACCAGTGGCTTCAGGCCCTACTACCTCCTTGGCCGGGGGCGCCGGCTCAAGCTGAGCGGCCGGCTCGGCTCGGCGTCGGCCCAGGGGGTTCCAAACCACCAGGCTGAGAATCAGCAGGCCTATGAGGATCAGGGTTAACCCGTCTTCCGAGAGTTGACGTTGCAGATTGGGGGGCAGCAGCGATCGCACCCAGCGCACCAACCTACGCCAGACCGCGGCCCCATCGGCCAGCAACAACAGTAGTTGATCAATAATGCCCAGTTCCTTGGGTTGGTAGGGAATTTCCTCCTCTACCCAACCGTCGTAGGCAGAGCTAGGGCCAGTTTGTGCGGTCTCTGACGGGCTTGGACCAGGGGTTAGATCTGGCCTGGGGGATTGAACTGATGGGGAGGGTAGACCTGGTTGGGGCTCTGAACTGACCTGGGCCGATGGATGGTTAAATTGGGCGGGGGCCGCTTCATCAAGCTCCGTCCAGATTTCCACCTCGGGTCTGGGCCCCTGGGGTTGGGGCGGGGGAGCGGCGGCGGGCGGGGAGCCGTCCTCCCCCCTGGTCGGGTTGTAGGCAGATGACTCAGAGGATGCCGGGGTGGCTCCGGGGTGCGGTTCGGGAATGGCCGGAATCTCTTTGGGAAAGTTAGGATCACGGGGTTTCATCGGTCCACCCACCTAGCAATAAATTGGTCTGTGCCCACCATAAACCAGAATCGCTGATATGACAGTGCGCCCCGTTGCCGTCGGGGGCGGCTGGGGTGGTTCAGCTTCCAGGAGCCTAGGGGATCCCTAGAGGATCAAATCCAGCCCCACCGGCCAAGCCCCCCGACGTTAGCCACCAATCCCTAATCGACCGGCCAAGCTAGGGGTCAGTGGCATCAGCACCGCTAGGGCCAAAAACAGAGCCAACAGCCCCAGGGCCGCCCTGGCATCGTCAGGCTCGGTAATATCATCGAGGCAGGGACGTTCCAGGTTGCGTTGGAGAATTAAAATCAGGGCCGCCCAGTACAGCGCCAAGGGATTCCCTAGGGAGACTAGGGCCAGTAGTATCAAGGTAATGACCGTAGTACGTCCGGCCACTTTGCGGCCATAGATGGCCTGCACCACCCTGCCGCCATCCAGTTGCCCGGCGGGCATCAGGTTGAGGGCCGTGATCACTAAACCCAGCCAACCAAAAATAGTCAGCGGATGCACATCCACCAGGGGCTCCTGGAGGGCCTTACCCAGCACCACCTTAGCCAGGGTGCCCACGAGCACCGAGCCTTGGAAGAAGCTGGAGGGCAGTTGAAACAGGCTGCCGGGATGGGACAACACCAAGCCCAGCAGGAGCATGGTCAGCGATACCAAGCCACCGGCTGCCGGTCCAGCCAGGGCAATGTCGAAGAGCACACGGCGATCGGCCAGCAGCGACTCGAACCGGGTGAGGCTACCAAAGGAACCGATCTGCCAGGTGGGAATCAAAAACGGGGGGCTGAGGCGCACACCGTAGCGACGGGCCAGCACCCAATGGCCGATCTCATGGCTGATCAGTACTACTAGCAGCCCAACCAGGAAGGGGAGGGCGGCGGGCCATCGGGAGAGAGCTTGGATCAGGTCAAAGCCTTGCAAAATAGCACCCGCTTCCAGGCCAGTCAGGAAAGTAGCCACGGCCAGAACCAAGGCTAGGACCCACTGGGCTGGAGTGGTTTTAGCCGGATCCATAGTGGCCGGTAAAACCACCACCGTAGGTTTTTTTTCCTGATTTTCCACCAGGAAAAGACGATAGCGATCGCCCAGCCGATCCCGGAGTCGAGCACTGAGTTGGGCCTGGGTTTCTGCCGGCTGGCCCCGCAAATTGCCGCGGAAAATAGCCCCCTGGTCGTAGGGAATGGTTTCGGTACGAAAGTAGGTATCGATGCCAAAAATACCTTCGATTTGGGCCAGATCTTCCGTGGGAATGGCCATGGTCGGTTGGCCCGGAGCGGCGGTTGGAGGGGCTGCCGTCACCCTATCGGTGGGGCCAGAGACCTCTGACTCATCGGCGGAGATGCCCAGTTCCGACTCTGGGGCCGTCTCTGGGGCCGTGGCATTTTTGGAGGTGGCCAGGGTAGCTTGGCCAATGGCCCGGAGCCGGCGCCCCAGGTAGATGTAGAGCCCAGTTGAACCCAGAAGCAGAACCAACACCCCCGCCAGGTTGATGTAGATCCCCAGGGCAAACAGCCCAAAGAACAGCAGCCAGGGGGCCATCAGCACAGCGGATTGAAGCCAGGCCAGAATACCGACCGAGCCGTAGGGTAGGGCCCGGCGATAACCCCAGGCCAAAATCGCGATCGCGACCAATAAAATTAACCCAGTTGTAACCATGGTTTGCGGTCAGTTACCGTTCTGATAGGGTGGGTGAAGTCTCCCTCAGTCTACCGCTGAAGGGCTTGAGCGACCAAGGCCACTGGAACCACCCCTCGGCTAGCTAGCCAGTTGGGGCCCCTGATAGGGCTCCTCGATACTCACCGCAAAACCGGGATCACCATAATCCCTAGACAGGTATCGTCCCAGCAGGCCGTAACTGACCAGACCGGCCCACTCTCGCCAAATTAGGTGGCGCTTCTGTTGGCGATCAAAGCCGGAGGGTAGCGGACTGGCATGGGGAAACACGGCAAAGCCAAAGCTACGGAAGGTGAGGGTCGACCGCAGTAGGTGGGGTAGATCGGTGACTAGCACAATTCGTCGCATGCCCTGGGGCTGCAGGAGAGCGGCGGTAAATTCGGCATTCTCATTGGTGGTTGCGGAACAGGGCTCTCCTGCAATGGCCGCCGGCGGCACCCCAGCCGCCTCCAGCATTTGCCCCAGCTCCACCGCATCGCCGCGGCCGCTGGTAAAAATCCGCGGTGCCCGCCCCTGCTGCCAAAGCTCGGCGGCGACCTGGACTCGACCTGGGCGAAAGGCCGATCCCCGACCCAATACCACGATGGCATCGGCGGTTTGACCCGGATCTGAGGGAGTGATGAGGGCCAGTACCCGCCCCCCCAGTTGAGCAGCCGAGGGCAGGGCCATGAGCCCATAGATAACCAGTAACAGCATCCCGAAGCGGCTGACCGAACGCCGCCAGCGCCCCCCCATCCCTAGCCGGGGAACCCCGATCAGGCTGATCAACAGGGGCAGCATCACCGTCGGCTGCAGGAGTTGCTGAAACCAGCGCCAGCCCAGGTGGGTCCAATAGCCGGTTGAAACCATTTGACAGGCAGATTCAGGCACCATGATGACCTCCAGGGGATTTAAGCCAGGTTTGCCACAAGGGGAAAGTTGCCCGCTAGTAATTTTCCTGGCCTCGGATAGGCAGGGCGCCAGGGCCAGCCTAGAGCGTGATCGGGCTTATCGTTTAAAGTAAACGAAACGTTACGTTTTGCCTGCGCCGCTGCTCGTTCCTTACGGTTTTTTCATGGTGCTGACTTCCAGCCAGGCCAGTTTGGCCCTCACCCCCGACGACTTTCGTATTACCTTTGCCCCCCTCAGCCTGGAGGGAGTCTACGCCCTGGCCGATGACCCGGCCAATGGTGCCCTGGTGGTGATGAGTGGCATGGTGCGGAACCAGACCGATGGGTTGCCCGTTGTGGCGTTAGAATACCAGGCCTACGAGCCCATGGCCCTAGATGTTTTTCGCCAGATTGCTGCCCAGATGCGCCAGACCTGGCCTGAGGTGAACCGAGTAGTCATCCATCACCGCACGGGTAAGCTAGCGGTGGGAGAAATCAGCGTTTTGGTGGCCGTCGGCTGCCCCCACCGGGCCGAGGCCTTCGCCGCCTGTCAGTACGCCATTGATACCCTGAAGCACCACGCGCCAATCTGGAAGAAAGAATGGTACAGCGGTCCCGATGGCACCCTGTCCAGTAGTTGGGTCAGCATTGGAGCCTGCGAAACCGAGCCTCAGGACTGAGCCTACGCCCATGCCCCGGCCCACGTCAGCCCCCGCCGCCGCCGCCCAGAGCCTGCTCACGGGCCACTACCGGAGCGATGCCCCGGTTTTAACCTTGCTACGGCTTTACCAGCACGACTGGCCCAAGTTGGTGGAATCCTTCGGATTTTACCTGATCAAGCACAGCCCTGAATGGGTGCGGCCCCTGATTATCGCCAATGTGGTCGATATCGTGGCCCAGCCCGATCGCCATAGCCTCCATGAGCTCTGGCTGAATGGTCTGATCCTGGGGGTGATGATTCTGCAAAACCTGCCTACCCATTACCTGCACATCCGGGCCATGAGCGCCGCCACCCGGCAGATGGAGGCCAATCTGCGATCGGCCATGACCCAGCGATTACAGGAACTGTCGATGGGGTTTTACCGCCAGCGCAGTACCGGGGTGTTACAGGCCAAACTGTTGCAGGATGTCCAGAAAATTGAGGAACTTACCAGCTACCTGTTTCAGTTTGTGCCTTCGGCGATGATCACGATTGTGATTGCTATTCTAGTCACGGCCCGGCGGGCCCCCGGGTTTTTACTGTTTTTTCTGGCTACAGTGCCGGCCGCAGTGCTGTTGATTTGGGGTTTGCGCCAGCCCATGCGCGATCGCAACCATGTCTTTCGCAAGCAGGTTGAAGCCATGTCGGCCTACCTCAGCGACATGATTAAGCTAATTCCTATCACCCGGGCCCACGGGGTAGAAGCAGAGGCCCTGCGCCGCACCCACCAGCAACTGGGGGCAGTGAAGGAAGCGGGGATGCGGTTAGACAGCATCAATGCCATTACCAACGCCTCAACCTGGGTGGTACTGCGATCCTTCAACGCCCTCTGCCTGATCACCGCCGCCTGGTTAGCCTACCAGGGGCGACAGGGCTTGACGGCCGGGGATGTGGTACTGCTCTCAGGCTATTTCGACACCCTCACCCAATCGACGGTCATGATTTTGACGGTGCTACCCCAAATCGCCACCGGCTTTGAGGCCATCAGCTCGATCGGCGAGGTGCTGGAATGCCCCGACCTGGAGCAAAACCAGGGTAAACCGGCGATCGCCCAGGTCAAGGGAGAATTCCGCTTCGATCGGGTCGGCTTTACCTACCCCCACCAAGCCCACCCGGCCCTGCACAACCTTTCTCTGACCGTGCCCCAGGGCCAAACCGTTGCCCTAGTGGGACCTTCCGGCGCCGGAAAATCTACCCTAATCAACCTGGTAATTGGCTTTTTGCGGCCATCCGAGGGCACCCTTTACCTGGACGGACAGGACATGAATAGCCTGGATCTGCGGACCTACCGCCGCTGGGTTGCGGTGGTGTCCCAAGACACGATTTTGTTCGAGGGTACGGTGCGGGATAACGTTTTGTATGGCACCGAAGGCGTCGGCGAAGCCCAGCTCCATCAAGCCCTAGCCGCCGCCAATGCGGATGACTTTATCCGCCGGTTGCCCCAGGGCCTAGACACGCCCATCGGGGAAAATGGCGCCAAGCTGTCCGGCGGGCAGCGGCAGCGCCTCACCATCGCCCGGGCCCTGATTCGCGATCCCAGGGTGTTAATTTTGGACGAGGCCACGGCCTCCCTCGACACCGCCTCCGAGGCCCTGATTCAATCGGCTTTGCAGCACTTAATGGCCGGTCGTACCACCTTTGTGGTGGCCCATCGTCTATCGACCATTCGTCGGGCGGACCAGATTGTGGTGCTGCATCACGGCCAAATTGTGGAAGTCGGCACCCACCCTGAATTGCTAAAATCCGAAGGGCTATACGCTAACTTACACCGCCTTCAGGCCTAAAGGGGTTGAGTCCCTCGCCGACGTTTCCCAAAGGTTAAATTCCGACCTAAGATTTTAGTAATATCCATGTTGCTAAAGTCTGAATCCTCCATGACCTCTGCTACTGCCGCCGTCAATCCGCTCCTGGCCCTGGAGTATTGGCCAGCCCTGGCCGCCTTGGGCGACGAGTACTACGATGTCGTCGAGGCCGCTGAATTTCCTCAGCACCGGTTGCGCTTTCGCAACGACGATTTGATCCGGCGGCTGGGGCTGGATCCGGCCCAGGTCAGTGAAGAGCACTTGATTGAAGCCTTTGGTAAGTTCCACGGACGAGAGCCTTTTTTGGCCCTCCGCTACCACGGCTATCAGTTTGGCCAATACAACCCTTTTTTGGGGGATGGTCGAGGTTTTCTCTACGGCCAGATCAAGGGGCAGGATGGGGAACTGTACGACTTGGGCACCAAAGGTTCTGGCACCACTCCCTACTCCCGAGGCGGCG